>CAITKS010000215.1 GCA_903893085.1 uncultured Actinomycetes bacterium
CCTGCATAGTGCTCAGTAAGTACGCCAAAGAACCTTTCAATCGAACCAAATAGTGCGCGGTGAATCATCACTGGACGTTGACGAGTTCCATCTGTTGCAGAGTATTCAAGTTCAAACCGTTGCGGTAATTGAAAATCAACTTGGATCGTCGACATCTGCCAGGTACGACCAATGGCATCTTTTGCTTGTACGGAAATTTTTGGACCGTAAAAGGCAGAGCCACCTTCATCATGGACTAATTCAAGGTTCTGAGCAAGCGCCGCTTTACGAAGTGCCTCTGTTGCTTCTGCCCAATCAGCATCTTCACCAACAGATTTTTCAGGGTTTCGTGTTGAAAGTTCTAGATAGAAATCTTCCAATCCGTAATCGCGCAATAAATTAAGCACGAAGGTCAAAAGTGAATCGAGCTCCCCAACCATCTGCTCTTTTGTGCAATAGATATGCGCATCATCTTGGGTGAACCCGCGCGCACGAGTGAGACCATGCACAACGCCAGATTTTTCATAACGATAAACAGTGCCGAATTCAAAAAGGCGCAGCGGTAACTCGCGATAAGAGCGTCCACGCGATGCAAAAATTAAATTGTGGAACGGACAATTCATTGGTTTCATGTAGTACTGCTGACCAGCACGTTTGATTGTGCCGTCGGCATGTAGCTCTTCATCCATAACCATTGGTGGGTACATTCCTTCTGAGTACC
Organism: uncultured Actinomycetes bacterium; assembly: GCA_903893085.1. The sequence goes on from CAITKS010000215.1 coordinate 701, forward strand.
ACTGCAAATGGCCAGACTTTTCAAATAGTGCGGCTTTGGTTAGATGCGGTGAATATACAAACTCATATCCTTCATCTTCATGGCGCTTGCGAGAATAATCTTCCATCGCACGTCGAATGATTCCGCCTTTGGGATGAAAAACTGCCAAACCCGAACCAATTTCTTCAGGGAATGAGAAAAGATCTAACTCGGTTCCGAGGCGACGGTGGTCGCGCTTTTCGGCTTCGGCAAGAAGTTCAAGGTATGCATCAAGTTCTTCCTGTGATGGCCAAGCAGTTCCATAGACGCGTTGCAACATTGGATTCTTTTCAGATCCACGCCAATACGCAGCCGCCGTTCTCATCAACTTAAAAGCCGGGATATGTTTTGTAGAAGGAAGGTGCGGGCCACGACAAAGATCAGACCAAACTGGTTGCCCATCACGGCCTAAGTTGTCATAGATTGTTAGTTCAGCTCCTCCAACTTCTACGCTGGCTTCATCGCCTGCACCCGATTTAATTCCGATTAACTCGCACTTGTATGGCTCGTGCGCCAATTCCTTTAAAGCATCGGCTTCCGTTGTGACGCGACGACGGAAGCGCTGTCCATCTTTAATGATCTTGCGCATTGCACTTTCAATTTTTACTAAATCCTCTGGATTAAATGCTCTCTCAGGATCAAAGTCGTAATAGAAACCGTCAGTAATTGGCGGGCCAATTCCCAAACGAGTCTGGGCAAATGTTTGTTGAACTGCCTGTGCCATAACGTGAGCAGTCGAGTGACGAAGGACAGAAAGCCCCTCTGGTGAAGAAATTGAAACTGATTCAACCGAATCACCCGCGGCAAGTTCAGTCCACAGGTCCTTAAGGGTTCCGTTTACTTTACATACGATGATTTCTTTGCGCTCGGCGAAGAGTTGAGTGGGACGGATATCGGCTTCAACTGAGACCGAAACTCCATCGACCTTTATTTCTATCGCAGACATGGTCCTAGCCTACCGAATGCTTATACGTGTTTGCCCAAATATTCGCAGCCAGCGCCCTGCAATCTTCGTCTATCAGCAAGGAATTTCCAGCAATCGATGACACGGAAACCGCAATTTTCAAACTAGAGATTACAAAAGCCGCATCAACGGTAACCAGATCAGATTTCATTATTTGCTTTACCGATACTCCACATCTTTCGATAACAATCCCTCGTTGGATCCCTGGAAGTATTCCCGAAGTCAGTGGCGTTGTTATCCATTGGCCATCGATCCTGAAAAGAAAATTCGAAACTGCACCTTCGGTAATTTCCTGGCGATCATTTACGCAGATAATTTCATCGAAACCGCCTTGCTTTGCGCCTTCCAACAAAGCAATTCGATGGTCATATGGGAAAGACTTAACGCTGCTGGATTGAACTTGATCCGAGCCAGATACGACTTCAAGTCGAGCAGGCTCAGAAATGTCTTTGTAATTGTGATGAACCGCAATGAATCTGCCCTTGGAAAAAAGTAAACGCAAGCGACCGATATCTTGTGGCTCAGCATCTAAAAGCGCGCTGATCCCATCTCGCACATCGTCTTCATTGGGTAATGAAAATCCCATGGTTGTTGCTGCATCTAAAGCACGACGCATATGTCTACCAAGCTCAAAAACTTCACCATTTTGCGTTCTTATAGTTTCAAAAATACCTTCACCGTTTGGCCACCCATCGGAACTGATATCTGTATCGGAGGCATCGACTAGTCCCTGATTTAACCAAATACGCATTAGAGATCACCGCCTGCAATCGAAATCAATTTTCTTGCCTTTAGTTGCGTCTCTTCCCACTCTTTAAGTGGATCACTCCCCCAAGTTATTCCGGCACCAGTCCCGAAGTGCAACTGCGAATCTCGAAACGTCCAGAAGGTTCTAATCGCAACAGATAATTCAGCTTGATCTCCTTGAATCCAACCAAAAATTCCGCAGTAAGGACCACGTTCGAATCGTTCATTTTCAGCGATCACTTGCAACGCCGAACTCTTGGGCGCTCCACTAATCGAACCTGCGGGCAGTAAAGCAGTGAGGATCTGCTGCCAAGTAATCCCTACTTTTAATTCACCTGTTACATCTGAGACTAAATGTCTTAAGCCTGGATGATCTTCAGATCTAAGCAAATTGGGAACATCGACGCTACCGTCACGGCAGATTTGCCCGAGATCATTGCGCATTAGATCAACAATCATGATGTTCTCACTCTGATCTTTGTCACCGAACGCATGTTCTTCTAAAGCCTGAGTTCCCTTTATTGGAGAAGTAGTGACTTTATCTCCGTCACGACTCAAGAAAAGTTCCGGAGATGCCGACGCGATTGCCAAATCTGGCAGTGAAAGATATGCAGCATAAGGAGCCGGATTAGATTGAAGAATCCTTCCGAAAAGTGAAGCCAGTTCATCTCCTTCAAAATCTGCACTTAGAACACGGCAGGCATTGACTTGATAAACCCATCCGCTGGCGATTGCATCCTTAATTTTTGTAACGTATTTACAATATGCATCTTCATCAAGAGAAGATTTCCACTTTCCAGAAACCGAAATCCCACTTGCACCACTCAAAGGAAAACTGGCATTTACAACTTGCCTAAATCTCGCTAAACGCACCCCGCCTTCAAAGCTCACACTCACTGCCCAAAAATTGCCATCATCTAAACGTGATAAATCATCAGTTACTTCGATGAGCGATCTGGCATATCGCCCGCTCATCCAGAACGAGTCATCATGCAAATCCATGCCCTTACGCTACGGTGAAATTGCTCGCTTTGGCGGTTAGCCCCTTGCTGCGCTAGATTTGCCCCCGCACGAAATGCGGACGTAGCGCAGCTGGTAGCGCGGAACCTTGCCAAGGTTCAGGTCGCGGGTTCGAACCCCGTCGTCCGCTCGGATTTACCGCCGCTTTGGAATTAATTTTTCAAAATTAATTTTAGGTGGCGGTTTGTCTATGTAAGAAAAAGTTCAGCAGTTTGGTCGGATGGCCGAGAGGCGAGGCAAGGGACTGCAAATCCCTCTACACGGGTTCAAATCCCGTTCCGACCTCCGAGAAGTAATGAAGAGCAAAGAACTACTTGGGAGACACAGATGGCAGAAGATGAATCAAAACGTCCTTGGGGACGTTATGAAATCTTGTCAGAAAGTGAATCTCATAAAGTAAAGACAATCTGGGTCCAACCAGGAAAACGTCTTTCCTATCAACGCCATCAAAAACGTGCTGAGCATTGGTTCATTATCCAAGGTGATGCGCGCATAACTTTGAATGGTGACATATTCGAAATGGGTGCTGGAGACTCAATCGATATTGAGATCGGCGATTTGCACCGTATCGAAAATATCGGATCAAACGATGTAATTTTTGTAGAAGTCCAAACCGGTACTTACTTCGGTGAGGATGATATCGAGCGTATCGAGGACGATTTCGGGCGTTAATTCGCTCGGCTATACTTTCCCAACAATTTAATAAATACCGAATGCATTAAGACCCGGACGATTGGCTCAGCGGTAGAGCACCACATTGACATTGTGGGGGTCACTGGTTCGATCCCAGTATCGTCCACGTAATGAAGTGAAGTGGCTCAGGTATATTGGCCACATAAAGAAGTGAAGTGGCGCGAAGGAGTAGTCCACGTGGAAAACAAAGAACCTCGTAATGGATTTCTTGGTGAGTGGGATCGCCTATCTCCCAATATGAAAATCGCTGCTGTTGTGCTCCTGATAATTCCTGTATTCCTTTATCCCCCATCCGTATTTCTCTATATGGGTTATGCGGTCTATATAAATTTGCGAGACAAGCGAAAGAAGAAGTAACTAAATTGTCTGCCAAGGATCCTAATCGCGAATCTTACTTTCCAGCAATTGAAAAAAAGTATGGCGAGAAGATGAAGTACTGGTTTGGCGTTATGGCCAAACTAGAAGGCAAGAAATACCCGGAACAGATTTCGCATTTACGGGAGAATTTCGGATTTTCTCAAGCACACGCAAACGCCTTAGTCATGTACTCAAGAGGCTCAATGTCTGCACAACGTTTTGATAAGCCGAGTGATTACTTCAAGTCGATTACTCCTGAGCAAGCCAAGACGGTAAAGGCAATCATGAAGGCGATTCGAAGTAAGTTTCCAAATCTGGAATTGGTGATTGCTTGGAATCAACCAATGCTGCGCGAAGGGGCTAAGTACGTCTTCGGCGTCTCGGCTACAAAGAATTATTTATTAATGGCTCCTTGGAGCACCGAAGTCCTCGATGAATTCAGACCAAAATTGACAGGCTACAAAGTCAATAAGAAAACCATTCAGATCCCCAGCGATTGGGAAGTCGATGCAAAGTTACTTAATCAGATGGTTAAGGCACGTTTAGCAGAATAGAAAAAGGAAAAGCTGGGTGGGCCCTCGTTTCCCACCCAGCTTCTTACCTATTCGATTAGTTTGCGAAAACCGCATTCCAATCAGTGATTGTCATCAAGTAGTACGCGCCGCCTTCGATAGTGGCTTTATCGATTGCATCTTTGCGGATTGTGCTCTTTGACGGGATATCAGGGCGAGCGGCCGCTGCTCCTGTTGTATGAACCTGTGCGTTGAAGAAGAAGTAAGTGTTCTTGTCCCCGGACTTTGCGAGCAACTTAGTTGCATCGATAATTCCTGAGGCTTCTTCGTCCTGTGTCATGAACATTGGTGCGCCAACTGCGAAGTAATCCTTATTAAACTCCGCAACAACCGCGATCTTCGAATCTGAGGCTCTAAAAGCTACGATACGAGAGACGTGACCATTGTTACCTGGATCTTCTTGAATCATTACGATTCCGTTAGCGGTAACAGCCAAGTTATCTGGCTTGCTCAAGTATGGCGCTTCAGATCCATCGAGCAACAATTCGATCTTTGCGCCAAGTTCTGGCTTTTGACCATCTACGAAAGTCAGACGCCATAGCGCCCCACCATCACGTGAGAATGTTGGTTCAGCTGGATTTGGCTTGGTAGCACCAGAATCTTTATTTGATTCTGTTGTCACAAAGTAGAAAACGTTTGGATTTGAAGGATCCCATTCGCCGTCTTCAACGCGAGTCATTTCTGTGCCTTGCTCAGCGTGGTCCTTCTGCTGAGTACTGATATCGGCGTTCCAGATTGTCTTCTTGAAATCAACTGCGACAGCCTTGTTTTTTCCATACTTCGCACGGAAGGCGTTGTCATTTGCGATATCAGGAATGCTCAAAACGTGAACATCTCCGTTAGTTAGGCCCGCCTTATCAGCGAATGTTCCTGTTGTTGTCTTCTTTCCAACATACATGAACAACTGACTGTCAGTGGCCGATCCATCTTCGTTGCCCATAACGACTGTGTTGATTCCTGGCTTTAGATTTGGCATCAAGTTCTCCCATGATGCAAGACCCATGCGAGGAAGTTGAATTCCATGACCGTCCATGTCGAAAGCAAAACCTCGTGCGTAACCGCTATCGCCGTCTTCTTCACCGCTTAGGAATACTCCACCGTC
>CAITKS010000216.1 GCA_903893085.1 uncultured Actinomycetes bacterium
GCGATAAACGCGGTGTCCAAATCCCATCAAACGTTCCTTGCGATCTAGCAAGCCCTTAACGTAGGCGGTTGCATCGCCAGACTTTTCAACTTCTTCAATCATGTGCAATACACGTGAAGGTGCGCCACCGTGAAGTGGGCCAGACATCGCACCGATTGCACCAGAGAGTGCAGCAGCGCAATCCGCGCCTGTTGATGCGATAACACGAGCAGTAAATGTAGAAGCGTTCATTCCGTGTTCGGCAGCAGAAACAAAGTATGCATCGATTGCGCGAACGTGAAGTGGATCAGGTTCTCCGCGCCAACGAATCATCATGCGCTCAACAACAGTGTGTGCTTTATCAACTTCTGATTGTGGAACCATCGGTTGCCATGTTCCGCGCGCTGCTTGCGCTAAATACGAAAGAACCATCACAGATGTACGAGCTAAGTTGCTGCGCGCTTCTTCATCTGAGATATCAAGTAGTGGTTTAAATCCCCAAGCTGGTGCCAACATCGCGATTGCAGATTGCAGATCTACGCGCACATCACCTGAGTGAACAGGTAGTGGGAACGGTTCTGCATTTGGAAGACCTGGATTAAATAAATCGTCAACGAGCAAGCCCCATACGTTGCCGAAGGTAACGCGACCTACGAGGTCATCGATATCAACGCCGCGATAACGAAGTGCACTTCCTTCTTTATCTGGTTCTGCAATTTGTGATTCGAAGGCGATAACGCCTTCCAGGCCGGGTTTGAAATCATCTGACATGCTCCAATTCTGCACCAAAGCAGGGGGTGCCAACCACCACTTTGGGTTAAAGGTGACGCAGCCGTGAAAGTGAGGTTCGATACATCTATGAGCGAACTCGACCGCGAAGCAATCCGTGCCATGAGACGTTCTTATGGCGAAATTGGCCTAGAAGATCTGCCCGACGATCCTTTTTTGGCGTTCTCTGGTTGGTTAAAGCAGGCGCACGAGAATGCATTTATCGTCGAAGCGAACGCGATGGTTTTATCGACTCTGGATGCCGGCGAACATATTTCAACACGAACCGTTTTGTTAAAGGATATTTCCGAAGGTGGATTTACATTCTTTACTAATTATTCATCTCGAAAGGCACGTGCCATTGAGTTAAATTCACAAGTCACACTTTTATTTCCTTGGTATGCCATGGAGCGACAAGTTTCCATAAGTGGTTTTGCCGAAAAAATTAGCGAATCAGAATCTGCTGATTATTTTGCAACGCGTCCGTGGTCTAGCCAAATTGGTGCATGGGCCAGTGCGCAATCCGCGCCACTGTCTTCGCGTGAAGAATTAGAACAACGCTTTGCTGGCGCTGCGCAGAAGTGGCCCGAAGGTTCTGTTGTCCCAACGCCGCCACATTGGGGTGGCTATCGAGTAACACCAATCAGCATTGAATTTTGGCAAGGCAGATATTCCAGATTGCATGATCGCTTGCGCTATGAGCGGGCTAACACCGAAGCCAAGTGGGAGATCACTCGCTACTACCCTTAGTCTTAGCCCATGAGCGCTGATATCAAGATCCCAGATAATCTAAAACCACGTGATGGCCGTTTCGGTTGTGGTCCATCAAAGATTCGCCCCGATGCACTTGCTTCATTGGTGGCAACTGGTTCATCAATTCTCGGAACATCACATCGTCAAAAGCCCGTTAAGAACGTGGTTCATCGCGTGCGCGAAGGACTCGATTCGCTCTTTACTCTTCCAGACGGTTATGAAGTTGTACTTGGTAACGGCGGATCGACTGCATTTTGGGATATCGCAACATCTGGTTTGATTGAAAACAAATCACAGCACTTAGTATTCGGTGAATTCTCATCCAAGTTTGCATCTGCCGCCAAAGAAGCACCATTCCTTAGCGATCCAACTGTTATTAAAGCTGATCCTGGGTCGCATCCGCAGGCTAGCGCCGAAGCGGGCGTTGATGTTTACGCACTTACTCATAATGAAACATCAACAGGTGTTGCAATGCCAATTAAGCGTCCGGCCGGAACTGATGGCGCACTTGTTCTAGTTGATGCAACGAGTGCTGCCGGTGGGCTAGAAGTTGATGCTAAGGAATTTGATACTTATTACTTTGCACCACAGAAATCTTTCGCATCCGATGGTGGCTTGTGGTTGGCGCTAATGAGCCCAGCAGCAATTGCTCGCGCGGAAAAGATTAAGGCCAGCGGACGTTGGATTCCAGCGTTCTTTGACCTCGGAATCGCAATTGAAAATTCACGTCTTGATCAGACATATAACACTCCTGCACTTATCACTTTGATGATGCTCGCTGATCAAATCGAATGGATGAATACCAACGGTGGTCTTAAATTTGCCGCAGGTCGCAGCGCCGAATCATCTGCCAAGTTGTATTCATGGGCCGAGAAAACTTCTTACACAACGCCATTCGTAACCGATCCAGCAATGCGCTCAAAGGTTGTTGGCA
>CAITKS010000217.1 GCA_903893085.1 uncultured Actinomycetes bacterium
ACTGCACCGAAACCATCGCCTACATAAACATCCGCCAAGGTTGCTAACTCTTTAGCAAGTTCTGAACGCTCTGATTCTTCTTTCGAAGTTTCGGCGGCTTCAAAACGAATATTTTCCAGCAACAAAACTTGACCGGCCTGAAGCGCACTCGCTTTAGCTCTTACATCCGCACCAGTTACAGCGCCGGCAAAAATAACTTCTGTTCCAAGAAGTTCTGCTAATCGCAGCGCAACGGGGGCCAATGAAAGTTCAGGCTTTACTTCACCTTTTGGTCGGCCAAGATGTGCCGCAATTACGATGCTTGCTCCATTTGCTAGGAGAGTTTTGATAGTCGGCAGCGAGGCACGAATGCGTCCATCATCTGTGATCGCACCATTTTTCAAAGGAACATTTAAATCACAGCGAAGAAATACTCGCTTGCCGGCTACATCAAAATTTTGCAGCGTACCTGTTGCAGAATTAGCCATTTATATTAGAGAGACTTTCCGACAAGGCCGACTAAGTCGACTAGGCGGTTTGAGTAACCCCATTCGTTGTCATACCAACCAACAATCTTTACCTGATTTCCGATTACCTTAGTTAGACCAGAATCGAAGATACAAGATGAAGGATCAGTGACGATATCTGAAGAAACGATTGGATCTTCAGTGTAAGAAAGGTATCCCTTGAGTGCACCATTTGCGGCGGCCTTCATTGCTGCATTGATTTCTGCAGCGGTGGCTTCCTTAGCAAGTTCAACAGTTAGATCTGTTGCAGATCCTGTTGGAACTGGAACGCGCATTGCATATCCATCAAGCTTGCCCTTTAGCTCTGGCATTACTAGAGAGATCGCCTTTGCAGCTCCTGTAGAAGTTGGGATCATATTTGTTGCTGCAGCGCGTGAGCGGCGTAGATCCTTATGAGGGAAGTCGAGAATTACTTGGTCGTTTGTGTAGGCATGGATGGTGGTCATTAAGCCCTTAACGATGCCCCAGTTATCTTGCAAAACCTTAGCCATTGGAGCAAGGCAGTTAGTTGTACATGATGCGTTAGAGATAACATGGTGATTCGCTGGGTCGTACTTCTCGTGGTTAACGCCCATAACGATTGTGATGTCTTCATCAGATGCTGGTGCAGAGATAATTACCTTCTTGGCACCTGCTGTGATGTGCTTCTTGGCATCGGCAGCCTTTGTGAAGTGACCAGTTGATTCGATGACGATATCCACCTTTGCAGATGCCCAAGGCAAGTTTGCAGGATCACGATCTGCAAATACTTTGATTGTCTTTCCGCCGACAGTAAGAGTGTCTTCTGTGTAGGTAACTTCAAGACCTAGGCGACCCAAGATTGAGTCGTACTTTAGAAGGTGAGCCAAGGTGGCGTTATCGGTTAGATCGTTAATAGCAACGATATTTATATTTGGGTTGGTAAGTGATGCGCGGAAGAAGTTACGTCCGATACGTCCAAAACCATTAATTCCAACATTAATCACGTGAAAACCTCGCTTATGAATTGTAAGGACCCTGCGCTTTAGTAATTGGCTAGAGCCACTTTTTGCGCATTTTGGGTGTGGGGCTTTATCATTGCCACATCATTGGGGTCGTGGCTAACCTTACCAGCCGCAACTGGTTACTTATGCGTAAACCTAAGCGTGCAGCTCAGTTCAGCAGATCGGGCGAGAGGCCCGCTTCAGTATCTGGGATACCAAGTTCTCCGGCTCGCTTATCTGCCATTGCAAGAAGTCGACGAATACGACCTGCGATTGCATCCTTAGTCATTGGTGGAGATGCAAGCGATCCTAATTCTTCAAGGCTTGCTTGACCATGGCTGATGCGTAGTTCGCCCGCCTCTTTCAAATGATCGGGAATCTGCGGACCTAAAATTTCCATTGCGCGTTGTACGCGAGCAGCGGCTGCAACTGCAGCACGTGCCGAACGACGTAAATTTGCATCATCAAAATTTGCTAGACGATTTGCCGTTGCGCGAACTTCTCGTCGCATACGTCGTTCTTCCCAAGCCAAGACACTTTCATGCGCACCTAATCGAGTCAGTAAAACTCCGATGGCATCGCCATCAGGAATGACTACACGATCAACACCGCGAACCTCTCGCGCTTTCGCAGTTATTCCGAGACGTCGCGCTGCACCGACTAAAGCAAGCGCTGCTTCTGGTCCTGGGCAAGTAATTTCAAGTGAAGAAGAGCGACCAGGTTCTGTTAGTGATCCATGGGCAACAAATGCTCCGCGCCAAGCCGCTTCAGCATCGCAAATATTGGCCGCTACTACTTGAGGTGGAAGGCCACGTACTGGGCGACCATTGCTATCGATTAAGCCAGTCTGACGAGCCAGTGAATCACCGGCTTCAATAACGCGCACAACATAGCGACTGCCTTTGCGCAAACCGCTCGATGATAGAACTGCGAGATCGCTATCGTGGCCGTAAATATCTGCAATATCTTTCTTCAGTCTGCGCGCACTCTGTGAAGTATCTAATTCGACTTCGATGACAACCTTTCCGGCTGCAATGTGCAGTCCACCAGCGAAGCGCAGAAGTGAGGAAACTTCGGCTTTGCGGCAGCAAGGCTTGGTAACTGAGAGCCGACTGAGCTCATCTTTTACCGCTGCTGTCATTGCCATGGGGTTATCCAACCAGCATTTCGCGAGCCATGTGTGCCAAAAGCGAGGTCAATTTTCGAGAATCGTGATGAATTAGCGCACCATCATCGCGTAAATCGGCAACAACTAACTCTCCACCTGTACTTGAAAGATATTTCTCGATCTCATTGTCCTGACCAACCAAACTTTCATCGGCGATAATGTAATCAAAGCGAAGACTGGGTGCGTATTGACGCAAAATTTCAATATGTTCAATCGGGGTGTATCCGGCGTATTCACCAGGATTTATTGCCGATGCATTAGAAGCCGACGAATCTAGATTTAATATTAAAAACTTCTTAGCTTTACTGGCAATTAGCGCATCTCGTTGTTGCGGGACCAACAAATGCGGCAGAACGCTGGAGAACCAAGAGCCTGGCCCCATCACGATCCAGTCCGCTTCCGCAATCGCAGTTATCGACTCGTTTCTTGCTGCTGGATTTTCTGGGTGCAAACGCAGTGATTCCAGCCGCCCTTTTGCTGTTGCTACTTGCACTTGACCTTTAACAATAAAACGTCCAGTTGAGTTAGTAAATGTTGCTTCGATATCCAGTGGTTCCTGCGACATCGGCAAAACGCGACCAATAACTTTCAAAAGTGAACCAACTCGATCTAAACCCGAGACGGGATCTTCACCTTTATTCCACAGTGCAGCGAGTAATAGATTGCCGACTGCATGGCCATTTAACTCGCCTTCGCTCTGAAATCGATATTGCATTATTTGCGCCCAACTGCGGCCCCATTCATCGTCGGCACATAGAGCAGCGAGTGCCATACGTAAATCACCTGGCGGATAAATAGAAAACTCTTCACGTAGTCGACCACTTGATCCGCCGTTATCTGCAACCGTAACAATTGCAGTGATATCGGAAGTTATGCCACGCAACGCAGAGAGTGTTGCAGCGAGGCCATGTCCCCCACCAAGTGCAACTACTCGCGGATTTCGTCCACTCATTCACGACCTACATCACGATGCGTCGCGTGCGCTGAAATCTCAATCTCGGTTAAGTCTTGTGAAAGTTGGCGGGCAATTTCTTCAGCAATTGCAACGCTGCGATGTTTGCCTCCTGTGCAACCGATAGCAATCGTCACGTACTTCTTGCCTTCGCGAAGGTAGCCGGGCATCATCTGACGGATTACAGCAACGTAACTTGCCACGAATTCGGTTACACCTTCGCTGGTCAATACTTTAGAAGAAACTTGCGGAGTTAAACCTGTTAGCGGGCGTAGTTCAGGTATCCAGTGTGGATTTGGGATGAAGCGGCAATCTAAGACCAAGTCAGAGTCAACTGGTATTCCATATTTATATCCAAAAGATAGAACATTGATACGAATTGCATCCAACATTCCTGCAGAAAAGATCTCACCAACTCGCTTCTCGAGTTGGTGGACGTTTAAGTTAGAAGTATCGATAACTACATCTGCTTGGGATCGAAGTTCTTCTAGTTTGGCACGTTCACGTTCGATGCCATCAACGATGCGATCTTTGGCCTGTAACGGATGCGGACGACGAGTTGATTCAAAGCGCTGGACCAGAGATTGATCGGTAGCATCAAGAAATAAAAGTCGGAATGCAACGCCACTGGATTTCAGAGTTTGCAAAGAGTTATTTAGAGCATCGAAGAATTTTCCACCACGGACATCTACTACAACGGCTAAGGAAGCTGATTCCGAACCACTTGTTTGCACCGCAAGTTCTGGAAGTAAAGCAGGCGGTAAGTTATCAACCACATACCAACCTAAATCCTCTAAAGCGTGCGCCACAGTGGAACGTCCTGCTCCTGACATTCCGGTGACGATCAATAACTCTTTCGTGGCCATGGCTATATTCTGCCTGCCTTGTCAAGGATCTGTGATTGCCTCATAGAATTTCACCGGTCTGCATATCTACAGCAACTAAGCCCTGTTCGCGTTGTAAATGTACAAAGATTATTTCTGCAATCTTTTCGCCGATTCCAGGAGTCATGGCTAGATCGGCCAATGATGCTTTGCGAAGGGCGGCAACAGAGCCGAATCTCTCAAGTAACGCTGCTCTGCGAGCCTGTCCCATTTGTGGAATCTCATCAAGTACAGATTCCAACATGACTTTGGAACGGCGAGATCTGTGAAAGGTGATTGCAAAGCGATGCGCCTCGTCACGAATGCGTTGCAACAAGTACATTCCTTCACTGGTGCGCGGCAGGATTAACGGATCACTTTCTCGTGGCCTCCAAACTTCTTCCAAGCGCTTAGCCAAACCGCATAAAGCAATATCAGTGATTCCCAATTCATCCAACGCACGTTGCGCCGCGGCAACTTGCGGGGCTCCTCCATCAACAACAATTAGTTGTGGCGGATAGGAGAACTTACTTAACTTGCCCCCAATTGCGGCGACATCACTTTCATCAACTGCGCGATCGTTTAGTAAGCGCTTCATACGTCGAGTAATTACTTGATGCATCGCCCTAGTGTCATCGTTAGCATCAGTGGTATCAATTATAAATCGACGATACTCGCTCTTCTTGGCCATGCCATCTTCGAAAACCACCATAGATGCAACAACGGAAGTTCCGGATATATTTGAAATATCGAAGCATTCAATGCGAAGAGGGGTTCGCTTTAATTCGAGCTGTTCTTCGATTTCAAGCAGCGCTTTGCCACTTACTGCTGCATCAGTAGCCCGCTTACTCAAGAATTGGATAAGTGCGTAATGCGCATTTCGATCGACGGTTTGTAGGAGTTCCACTTTTTCTCCACGTTGCGGAACCTTTATAGAAACTCGTGCCCCTCTTAGTTCGCTAAGCCAAGCCTCCAGTGCCACTTGGTCAGCCGGTTCGCGATTTAGATAAATCTCGTTAGGGATGTCTGCAGGAGCGGCTCCGTTATAGATAGAGAAAAATAGCGATGCGACTTGATCATCACCTTCCAGGGCACGTTCTTGATCAACAATCCAAGAGCGTGATCCTTTTATTGAGCCGCGACGAACCATAAAGATAGAACCAGCAGCATGCAAACCTTCTTCGTGAATTGAAATGAAGTCTCCATCTAATTCATCAGAAAGATTACCTTGCGTCGATCTCTGTGCCTTTTCAAATGATTCAATCTGATCGCGGATACGTGCTGCGCGTTCAAATTCTTCACGATCAGATGCAGCGTCCATTTCGGTGCGAAGTGTAGGCAAGATATCTTCCATGCCCTTCTCCATAAAAGCATCAAGCTTTAGTGCAATATCGCGATGTTCGGCAGGAGTTACCCAACCAACACAAGGGGCGGCACACTTTCCGATATCTCCCAGTAAGCACTGTCTTTTGCTGCGCTTTGCGCGTTGAAAATTACCCTCGCTGCAAGAGCGAACCGGGAAGACTTTTAGAAGAACTTCGTAGGTATTGCGCAGCGCCCAGGCATTTGTATATGGTCCAAAGTATTTAAGGCCAGGTCGCTTTTCCTTACGCGTAATAAAGATCCGAGGAAACTCATCTTGTAGCGAGATTGCTAAGTATGGATAAGACTTATCGTCCTTAAACTGCACGTTGTACGTTGGTTGATACTGCTTGATCCAAGAGAATTCCAGCGCCAAAGCTTCAAGCTCTGTTCCAACAATCGTCCAATCAACGCGAACAGCCTCGTTAACCATACGATGTGTTTTTCGAGCGAGATTTGATCCAAAATAAGTAGTTAAGCGATTCTTTAGATTCTTTGCCTTACCAACGTAAATGACTTTATCTTTTCCGTTATAGAAACGGTACACGCCCGGAAGTTCAGGGATCTCCTTAGGGCGATAACTTGCTGGATCGGCCATTTACTTAACGGCAGCTTTTTTCTTAACTGGAGTGCGATTACTAGCAAGGATTTCAGCTAGGTACTGACCCGTATAACTTGCCTTAACCTTGGCAACTTCTTCAGGTGTACCTTCGGCTACAACTTCTCCCCCACGGAAGCCACCTTCTGGTCCCATATCAATTACCCAATCAGATGACTTAATAACATCAAGGTTGTGTTCAATCACAACCACGGTATTTCCAGAGTCGACCAGACGACTTAAGACTCCGAGTAATTTGCTGACATCCTCAAAGTGCAAACCTGTGGTTGGCTCATCAAGTACATAGATAGTTCTGCCAGTTGAACGCCGTTGTAGTTCGGTCGCTAACTTAACGCGCTGCGCTTCTCCACCTGAGAGAGTCGGTGCTGACTGGCCAAGGCGGACATACCCAAGACCAACATCACAAAGTGTCTTTAAGTAACGGGCAATAGTTGGTACAGACTCGAAGAAAGTATGCGCAATTTCTATCGGCATATTTAGTACTTCTGCAATCGTTTTACCCTTGTAATGCACTTCAAGTGTTTCGCGGTTATAACGTGCGCCATGGCAGACTTCGCAAGGAACATAAACATCGGGCAAAAAGTTCATCTCGATTGTTATGGTTCCATCACCAGAGCAGTTCTCACAACGTCCACCTTTGACGTTAAATGAGAAGCGACCTTGTTGGTACCCCCGCACCTTAGCTTCAGTTGTTTCAGCGAACAGGGCACGTACTTTATCGAACACACCCGTATAAGTTGCTGGGTTAGATCTCGGTGTGCGACCAATCGGGGATTGGTCTACGTGAACTACCTTATCTAATTGATCAACACCAGTGACTGTGCGATGTCGACCTGGAACCAATCGTGCACCATTTAACTTGTTGGCAAGTGTTGTATACAGAATGTCATTTACTAAGGTTGATTTTCCAGATCCACTTACGCCAGTGACTGAAACAAAAACTCCTAGTGGAATATCAACTTCAACATCCTTTAAGTTATTCTCTTTTGCACCCTTAATGACTAATTTACGCTTTGGATCAATTGGTCGACGCTTTTCAGGGATTGCGATGGATTTTCTGCCCGACAGATAAGCACCCGTGATTGACTCTTTAGAATCGATTAGATCCTGATAAGAACCAGAGACAACAACCTTGCCACCGTGTTCGCCGGCACCAGGACCGATATCAACAATCCAATCGGCGGTACGAATCGTCTCTTCATCGTGCTCAACAACTATCAGCGTGTTTCCAAGATCGCGCAGACGTGTAAGAGTCTCAATTAATCGTCGGTTATCGCGTTGATGAAGGCCAATACTTGGCTCATCAAGAACATAGAGCACTCCAACCAATCCGGAACCGATCTGTGTTGCCAGGCGAATGCGTTGGGCTTCCCCACCTGAAAGTGTTGCAGCAGGTCGTGCAAGGGATAAGTAATCAAGACCGACATCTAATAAGAAACCCAGACGAGCGTTAACTTCTTTCATTACACGTTCGGCGATCTGAGCCTCACGGGCATTTAGCGAGATTGATTTTAGGAATTCAGCGCATTCTGAGATCGATAATTCACAGATTTCGGAGATGTTCTTATCTCCGACAGTTACTGCAAGAACTTCTGGTTTTAAGCGGGCGCCATTGCAGATGTTGCAAGGGATTTGCCGCATGTAAGACTCGTACTTTTCACGAGAATAATCGCTATCGGTCTCATCGTGTTTGCGATGAATGAAAGGAATAACTCCTTCAAAGCCTGAGGAGTAATTGCGGACGCGGCCATAACGGTTCTTATACTTAACGTGAACTTCATACTCAAAACCATTGAGAATCGCTTCCTTGGCTTTTACAGAAAGTTTCTTCCAAGGGTTATCTAGCGAAAATTTTACTTCTTCCGAGAGCGCTTCAAGAAGGCGCAAGAAATACTCGGATGTGTGACCGCTCGCCCAAGGTGCAATCGCCCCTTCATAAATTGAAAGATTGTCATCTGGAATTATCAACTCTTCATCTACTTCTAACTTTGTTCCGATACCTGAGCATTCCGGGCATGCACCAAAAGGTGAGTTAAATGAGAATGACCGTGGTTCGAGCTCTTCGAAAGACAGGTTGCAATCATGGCAGGCTAGATGCTCACTGTAGGTGCGCTCTTTCTCTGCACCCTTAGAGTCCACAAAATCCAAAAGTACGATGCCACTTGCTAAGCGCAGGGCCGTTTCTATCGAATCGGTTAAACGAGACTTTGACTCAGCCTTTGCGGTAAGACGGTCGACGACAACTTCAATCGTGTGCTTCTCTTGTTTTTTCAACTTTGGTGGTTCAGAAAGAGAAATAGTTTCGCCATCGACTCGCGCACGTGAATATCCTTGCGTTACAAGTTCGGCGAATAGATCAACAAATTCGCCTTTACGTTCGCGGATTACTGGAGCGAGCACTTGAAATTTTGTTGAAGCAGGCATAGTCAGGATTTGATCAACGATTTGCTGTGGGCTTTGTCGAGAAACAGCCTTGCTGCACTTAGGACAGTGTGGTCGTCCCGCGCGCGCGAAAAGCAAGCGTAGATAGTCATAAACTTCGGTAATAGTTCCTACGGTCGAACGCGGATTTCGGTTTGTTGATTTCTGATCGATAGAGACTGCAGGCGAAAGACCTTCTATGAAATCTACATCTGGCTTATCCATCTGCCCCAAGAACTGACGCGCATAGGCTGAGAGTGATTCCACGTAACGACGCTGACCTTCAGCGAAAATAGTGTCAAAGGCTAGTGAAGATTTTCCAGAACCTGAAAGTCCGGTAAAGACAATTAGCGCCTCACGAGGAAGTTCAATTGAGACATCTCTTAGGTTATGTTCGCGCGCACCACGAACGATTAACTTATCGATACTCAATTAGATTCCCGCCTCATCCATTCCGCGTAGCTCTTTCTTTAACTCTCTGATCTCATCACGTAATCGAGCTGCTAATTCGAATTGCAGATCAGCAGCCGAAGAGCGCATCTGCTCAGTCAGGGAGCCTATCAAGGCAAGTAACTCTTGGCGCGGTAGCGATAGAACACTCTTGGTGTGGAAACCAAGATCGGGAACGCTGGCCTTACCACCCTTCTTTAACTTGGCACTAGCCATTAAATCATCGGTGTCATCGCTCTCGCGGGCAATTGTGTCTGTGATATCGGCGATTTTCTTACGCAGTGGCTGTGGATCTACGCCACGTTCGAGGTTGTAAGCAACTTGTTTTGCACGGCGACGGTTTGTTTCATCAATTGCTTGAGCCATTGATTTTGTAATGTTATCGGCATACATGTGAACTTCACCTGAAACGTTTCGCGCGGCACGGCCAATAGTTTGAATAAGCGAAGTTGCCGAACGCAGAAAACCTTCTTTATCTGCATCCAAAATCGCAACAAGTGAAACTTCCGGTAAGTCCAGGCCTTCGCGAAGTAAGTTAATACCAATTAATACATCGTATTCACCGGTGCGAAGTTCTCGTAGCAGCTCAACGCGGCGAAGAGTGTCAACTTCTGAATGCAAATATCTGACGCGAACGCCCCGTTCTTGCAGGTAATCAGTTAAATCCTCAGACATCTTCTTTGTAAGAGTTGTGACAAGTACGCGTTCATTACGGGCGGCACGCAGATTTATCTCATTCAGGAGATCATCAATCTGGCCCTTAATTGGTTTTATAATGATTGCGGGATCAACCAATCCAGTTGGGCGAATAACTTGTTCAACAACGTCTCCATCAACTTTGGCCATCTCGTACTTTCCAGGGGTAGCGGAGAGAAAGACTTTCTGGCCAACACGTTCCAGGAATTCTGGCCATTTCAAAGGTCGGTTATCCATCGCACTTGGAAGTCGGAAACCATGTTCCACCAACGTTCGCTTACGCGATGCGTCACCTTCAAACATCGCACCGATTTGCGGAACGGTGACGTGGCTTTCATCAATTACAAGTAGAAAATCTTCTGGAAAATAATCAAGCAAGCAGTTCGGTGGTGAACCCGGTCCGCGACCATCCAAATGCCTTGAATAGTTCTCGATACCCGAACAAAATCCCAGTTGTTCCATCATCTCTAGATCAAAAGTAGTGCGCATTCTCAACCGTTGAGCTTCAAGTAACTTGCCCTGCTTCTCGAAAAGATTGAGCTGAATCTGTAACTCATCTTGAATATCACTCATTGCGCGTTTCATAGTTTCAGGACCTGCGGCATAGTGAGTAGCTGGGAAGATGTAAATCTCGGTCTCATCTCGCAGAATTTCACCGGTAAGCGGATGCAAGGTCATAATCTTCTCGATCTCATCACCGAACATCTCGATGCGAATCGCCAACTCTTCATACATAGGGATGATTTCAATTGTGTCACCACG
>CAITKS010000218.1 GCA_903893085.1 uncultured Actinomycetes bacterium
AATCGCAAGCAGCGCTGCGATAGGCAACTCAAGTTCAATGAACAGTTCATATACTCCACGATCTTTCATTTCAGTTTCCAGAGACTTGCGAAGCGTGAATAGCGCTGCAGCGCTAGATAAAAGTGCTTGTTCCGGTGAAGACGAATCAATCACTGCACCGTCTCCCCAACGTTCAAGAAGATCGCTTAGCTCTTGGGCGCGGACACCCGGATTAACCAGGTAGGCAGCAAGTGCGGTATCAAAGACAACTCCATCTAATAAATTCTCACGAGCCAGCGCTTTTGCATCGTGCATGATCTTTGCGACTGAAAGATCTTGAGCCCAATCCCCCATCTGTGATGAGTGAATTAAGTGAACATCACTAGATGAAAATGCAACTGCATACCTATGTAATTTATCTTCGATTAATTCATATGCAATTGATATCTCACCGGTGTGAGATTTTATTCGCAAGGCAAGTTCATCAGGCGTTAATGTGCCACCTTCAACTTGCGGGGCAAAGAGTGTGAACTCCTCTAAATCTGCTTTATTAGCAACTACCGATGCCGCGTTAAGAATCGGTTTCAGTCGATCCTTTAGGGTTCGAAATTCTAATTGTTCGAAAAGTTTTGTTAGATCCGATTCGACAACCCCGGACCAAGCGAGCTCAGAAAGATCAAAATCCACCGGAGCATCGTGCACTAGTTGGGTTAACTCGCGATTGCGGATTACATCGTTGATGTTATCGCGTAGTGATTGGCCAACTTTGCCTGCAACTTTATCTACATTCGAAATCAACTCTTGAAGTGATCCATACTCGATGATCCACTTTGCGGCAGTCTTTTCACCTACGCCAGGAATGGACGGCAAGTTATCACTTGGGTCACCACGCAAAGCAGCAAAGTCCGGGTACTGATCTGGAGTCATTGCATACTTCTCTTGTACGGCCGAAGGAGTCATTCGCGCCATTTCGGATACGCCACGTTTTGGATAAAGCACCGTTGTCATTTCTGTAACTAACTGAAAACTATCGCGGTCACCTGTACATATCAGGACATCCATTCCATCTTTTTCGGCACGTTTAGTAATCGTGGCGATTAAGTCATCGGCTTCATAACCTTCAAGGGCAAATTGGCGAATTCCAAAACCGGTTACTAAATCATTGAGATAGGACATCTGCGAACGAAATTCATCGGGGGTTTTAGCCCGATTGGCCTTATATTCCGGAAATATGTCGGTACGAAAGGTCTTACGAGAGACATCAAAGGCAACGGCAACATGAGATGGCTTTTCATCTTTAAGCAGTGAAATCAACATCGTGGCAAAGCCATAAATAGCGTTGGTGTGCTGGCCTTGCGCTGTAGTGAAGTTTTCAGCTGGTAAGGCAAAGAAGGCGCGATATGCCATCGAATGGCCGTCGATAAGAAGTAAACGGCCTTTGCTCATGGCTGCATCTTATGGAACAAGTTACTATTTCCAACTATGACGCAACCAGAAAATACTCCCAACTTCCTAGAACTTATCCGTGAACGTGGCAGTGGTGCACTCGATAAGAAAATGGGGATTGAGATATTAGAAGCCTCCCCCGATCGCTTAGTGGGGCGTATGCCAGTTGAAGGAAATACTCAACCAATTGGTTTATTACATGGTGGCGCAAACGTAGTTTTAGCTGAATCACTCGGTTCAATTGGAACCCAGTTACACGCAGGACCCAATCGTAAAATCGTGGGCGTTGACATCAACGCAACTCACCACAAGTCAGCTATTTCTGGTTTCGTTACTGGAGTTGCTACAGCTGTTTCCTTAGGAAAAACTTTATGCGTCTATGAAATCGTGATTACGAACGATCAGGGGCAGCGAACATGTTCTGCACGAATTACCTGCATGATTCTGTCCGATCGAAATTAATTTTCAAAGATAAAAATTAATTATGCTCCGTGGCCGAGGTAGGCCTTACGGATCGCTGGATCTTTAAGCAGTTCAACACCAGAACCTTGCATGGAAATATTTCCTGTTTCAAGAACATATGCACGATCTGCGACTGCAAGAGCCTTAGCTGCATTTTGCTCAACGAGCAAAATCGTTACGCCCTGCTTCTTGATCTCTTTAATGATTTCAAAGATTTGCGCGATGAACATTGGCGCAAGACCCATTGATGGCTCATCCAAAAGCAATAGACGTGGACGACTCATTAGCGCGCGACCAATTGCAAGCATCTGTTGTTCTCCACCTGAGAGAGTTCCGCCAGCTTGGTGAAGGCGCTCTTTCAACCGAGGAAAAAGTGCATAAATCTTTTCTAGATCTTCTTCATTTTCATGCTTGGCATGTGTTCTTCCAAACTTGCCCATTTCGAGATTTTCAAGGACGGTCATGCCAGGGAAAATTCCGCGGCCTTCCGGTGCCTGACAAATACCTTCATTAACTCTTTGGTATGGCTTTATATCTGAAAGTTTTCTTCCGTCATAAGTGATTTCTCCACTTGCAGGCGAGAGAATTCCTGAAATTGTTTTGAGTAGCGTTGTTTTACCTGCGCCATTTGCACCAACAAGAGTTACTACTTCTCCGGCGTTAACTTCGAGCGAAATACCTTTGATCGCCTTAATTTTTCCGTAAGAAACGTTTAGGTCTTTAATACTAAGAAGCATCTTCGGCAACTCCAAGGTAGGCATCGATAACACGTTGACTGTTTTGAATCTCTTCTGGTTTTCCTTCAGCAATTTTCTGGCCAAAGTCGAGTACCGAAATTCGGTCTGAAATTTTCATGACGAGTGACATATCGTGCTCAATCAGAAGGACCGCAAATCCGCGATCGCGAATCTTGCGAATTAATTCGCCTAGTTCGACCTTTTCTTGCGGATTAAAGCCAGCAGCTGGTTCATCCAAAAGAAGTACTTTTGGATTAAGTGCAAGAGCACGTGCAATCTCAAGACGGCGTTGGTCACCATAAGGCAAGTTCTTTGCCATCTGCTCTGCGCGGTGGTCTAAACCTATGAAGCGCAGAAGTTCATGAGCCTTTTCCATGGCATCTTTCTCATCTCGGCGGCTACGTGGAACTCCAAACAGGGCGCCAACAAGACCGGACTTATTAAGTGAATCCGCAGCAGTTGCGACGTTTTCCGCCGCTGTCATATCGCCAAACAATCTGATGTTCTGGAAAGTACGACCTAGACCCTTGCGAGCAATTTTGTAAGGACGAAGTCCGGAAATTGTTTCACCATCTAATACAACTTCCCCTGATGTGGGGGTGTAATAACCGGTAACAATATTAAAGACAGTGGTTTTTCCAGCCCCGTTAGGACCGATAAGTGCCGCAATCTCGCCCTCGTTTACATGAAGATCAACGTTGTTCAGGGCGGTAACGCCTCCGAACTTTACGTTAATTGCTTTTATCTCAAGAAGTTTTTTTGTCATTGTTGCTTCTCCCGAACATGTTCACGTTTCTTGCGAGGAACAAGACCATTTGGTCTGAGGTTCATCATTACGACCATAAGTAGGCCGAAGAAAATAATGCGGTAATCGCTCAAGAAGCGAAGTTTCTCGGGAATGTATCCCAACATAACGGCTCCAAGGATTACGCCCCAAATATTTCCCATTCCGCCGAAAACAACACATGCAAGAATCATGATTGATAAGTTCAAGGTGAATAGTTCTGGTTGAATTGATCGAATTTGTGATGCATAAACGGCACCAGCAAGACCTCCAACAGCTCCACCGATAATAAATGCCCAGAGCTTGTATTTAAGGGTTGCTACACCCATGAATTCTGCAACGTCTTCATCCTCACGGATAGCTTCCCATGCACGACCAGGCTTGCGATGTGAAAGGCGAATGACGCCCCAAATCACCAGCAGTAACAAGGTCAGAGTCAGCCAGTAATAGGGACGCGGATCCATAACAGTGAATTCCACACCGAACACTGAGGTTGGACCAGGAATATCAGTAATTCCTGCCGCTCCACCGATCGCTTCAATATTGATTGCAACAATGCGAACAATTTCTCCGAAACCAAGTGTAATAATCGCCAAATAATCTCCGCGCAAACGCAGAGCCGGAAGACCAAGAATTACTCCTGCGAGCATTGCAAATCCCATTGCAAAAGGAATGATCTCCCAGAAATTTAGGGCGGTGTGAAGACTTAGCAGCGCGTGTGTGTAGGCGCCGATTGCGAAGAAGGCAACGTAACCCAAATCTAGAATTCCGGATTTACCAACTACGACGTTAAGCCCAACTGCCATAAGGCTAAACATGACTAGTGGATAGAAAAGAACCGAAGTGAAAGATGTTTCTGGTGTATCAATAATTGGGTTGTTCAATAAAGGAAGAGCATAGAAGAATCCAATTAGAACAACACGGAAAATACTGCGCTGTAACTTGCTTGTTCCATCCCACCAGTCGCCAAAGCGGTCGCGAAGATTGAAAGTTGATGCACTGACTTTGCTCATAACTAGACCCTCGCCTTCTGTAGCGCTTCACCAAATAGCCCTGTTGGCTTCACCAAAAGAACGAAAACGAGAATTACGAAGGTGACAACATCACGCCAGTTATAACCAAGAACCGCTGCTGTGTATTGCTGGATCAGACCAAGAGCGAATGAGCCATACAGGGCGCCCTTTACGTTACCGATACCGCCAAGCACTGCAGCGGTAAAGGCGGAAATTCCGACCAAGAAACCAACGTTGGCCTTTGTCGTTTCATAGAAGACCATATAAAAAGCAGAGCCTACGCCAGCTAGAACTCCACCAAGTAAGAATGTGTAAGTAATAATTCTATTTACATTCACGCCCATCAAGATTGAAGTTCGCTCATCTTGTGAAACCGCGCGGATGCCAAGTCCAAGTTTTGTCTTATGGATAATTGCGTTGAGAATGATGAAGATTATGGTCGCGCCAACGATGACGAGTACTTTGTCTGCAGATAAGTAAAGAGTTCCCCAGGTAAAGAATGGGTCCTTATTAATAAGACGAGGGAAATCTAGATTCTTTGAATCAGAAATCTTGCGGAAAACTTCGACTAGGAAAAATGATGCACCGATCGCAGAGATCAATGAGCTAAGTCGACTTGCGCCCATATTTCGTAGGCGGCGGTATGCAACAAACTCAAGGATGACTGCACAAAGACCGCTCACCAGAGCCGCTGACACAGCGAATAGTAAGAAAATGCCGATGAACTTATGTAGCGGAAGCGGATCTTCGTATCCGGTAAATCCAAATAGACCGACTACGAAGTAGACGACCATTGTTCCGATCATAAAGATTTCAGAGTGTGCAAAATTTATAAGGCGCAGAACACCGTAAACGAGTGTGTAACCGAGAGAGACAAGCGCGTAAATTGCGCCAACAACAACTCCATCTAAAGCAAGTGACCAGAAGTTGGTAATGAGAATCGAGAAATCCACTGATAATCCTTCGGCTAATGACTGCTATGAAATTGCAACGCGTGGCAGATGCTACAGGAGCATCTGCCACGCGTTAATCAATTTGGTGGTATCAAATTAAGAGCTTATGAAAGCTGCTTAACCCAAACCATCTTTCCGTTCTTGATTGTGTACTGGTTCATAACGATCTTGTCTGGGTCACCAGTAGCTGAGAACGAAATGGTAGCTCCGACAGCCTTAACGACTGCCTCGCCTAGCCATGTGTTTAGCGCATCGCGAGTGGTCTTGCCAGCCTTGATGCCCTGTAGAAGTACGTATGCAGAGTTGTATGCCTCTAGTGTGTAGAGACCAACTTCGCGATTGAACTTCGCTGAGTATTCCTTAGCAAGTGCTGGTGCAACCTTCTCCATTGGAAGTCCTGGAGCTGTTAGGTATGTACCTTCAGCGTTCTTCTTAGCGAGCTTAATGTACTCACCATCGAGAACTCCGTCGCCTGCGATGAATGCAACCTTCTTTGTTGCAGGGTTATCGCGAAGTGCCTTGATAAAGATTGCTGCTTCTGGGTAGTAACCACCGTAGAAGACTGCAGTTGCCTTTGACTTTGCGACCTTTGCAACTACTGATGTGAAGTTTGTTGTTCCTTCAGTAACACCGTCTGAACCGACGACGATCTTTGGAGCATTCTTCTTCACGATAACTGCAAGACCCTTACCGTATGGTGTCGCGTCATCAACGATGAATAGCTTTGACTTCAAGCCAAGTGCGATCTGAGCAAGTGCTGGACCTTGAACAAGGTCAGAACCTACGACACGGTGGAAGTAAGGTGACTTGTTTGTAAGAGCTGGGTTAGTTGCTGATGGTGAAACAACAGGAACCTTGCCACCTTCGTAAATTGGGACAGCAGCTAGTGTCTCGCCTGAGTACATGCCACCGACAACGCCGATTGCGCACTCATCTGCAACAACCTTGGCAGCAAGAGCTGGTGACTGTGCACCAGATGCCTGAGTATCGATTACATCGTAATCAACCTTAACCTTTGGGTTTGTTGCGTTGTACTTATCGATAGCCAAGATAACGCCGTTAGCTTCGTTAATACCTGTTTCAGCGTATGGACCAGTCTGTGCGCCCTGGAAATAGATCTTTGGGTTTCCTGCGCAGGCAGCGAAAGCTGATGGTGCAACAGCAACTGTTACTCCGACCAACATCGCACTTGCTGCTGCAAGTGAAATTATCTTCTTCATTTAGTGCCTTCCTGTTTTTTCTATCATGTGTCCCGGGACAGGGAGGTTGAAAGTGTAAAGGGGTGAGGGAAGGTCTATCAAGCCAGAGTTGAGCGTGGAAATATAAAGGTTTGGTTACTTTGGGGTGTCGCAAACCGATCTAACGTCCTGGGACGGCATCAGGGGAAATAACGGCTTGGGCGACCTCTTTCATCGTCATTCTCCGATCCATCGCCGCCCGCTGAATCCACGAAAAGGCTTCGGGTTCTGACAGATTTAGCGCCTGCATCAATATGCCCTTTGCCCGATCAATTGTTTTTCGCGTTTCAAGTCTTTCGTGAAGGTCTGCAACTTCATCAGCAAGTGATCGCATCTGCAAATGTCTGCTGATTGCAATCTCAATGGCCGGAACTAAATCTCCAATTGAAAATGGCTTTACGACATAGGCCATAACTCCGGCATCTCGTGCTCGCTCAACAAGTTCGCGTTGTGAAAATGCAGTCAACATAAGTACCGGTGAAATTGCAATGATTTTTTCAGCAGCGGAGATGCCATCGAGTACTGGCATTTTTACATCGAGAATTGCTAAATCTGGTTTGTGTAATTGGGCAAGTTCTATTGCTTGCGCACCATCGGATGCTTCGGCTACAACTTCGTATCCCGCTTCAACTAACATCTCAACTAGATCCATGCGGATCAGCGCTTCATCTTCGGCAACCAATATTCTGATCGCTGAAGCCGCGACGTTGCTATTAGTGCTCATGTGCCTCGAGTCGGATTCGAACCGACACTATGCAGTGTTTGAGACTGCCCTCTCTACCGTTGGAGTACCGAGGCTTTCGTACCCAAATCTTAACGGTATGCGGGAGCTACGCCACCCACAGCATCACCCACGCGGTGCACACGCATCGCATTGGTGGATCCTGGAATTCCGGGAGGTGAACCAGCGACGATGACAACAAATTCGCCTTCTTTGCATCGCTTTGAACTCAATAACAATGTATCGGCCTGCATAACCATTTCATCAGTGTGCTTAACCATTGGAGTTAGCTCTGGTTCAACACCCCAGTCCAAAGCCATGCGGTTATACGTTCCGATTTCTGGAGTGAATGCCAAGATCGGAATTGGTGAACGCAAACGTGCGGTGCGACGGGCAGAATCACCTGACTGCGTGAAAGTTACAAGATACTTCGCTCCAACAATTGCACCAACTTCAGTAGCCGCTTTAGTGATTGCGCCACCTTTCGTCTTTGGTGCAGATCGCATTGGGCGAATCATGTCCATTCCGCCTTGTTCGGTGTGCGCAATAATTCGAGCCATGGTTTGAACTGCTTCGATAGCAAATTCACCAACTGATGTTTCACCGGAGAGCATCAAAGCATCTGCACCATCTAGTACCGCATTGGCACAATCTGTTGCTTCGGCGCGGGTTGGACGAGAGTTTGTGATCATGGATTCAAGCATTTGGGTAGCAACGATTACTGGTTTAGCAGCCTCGCGCGCTAGTTCGATGCAATGTTTTTGAACAAGCGGTACTTCTTCAATTGGAAGCTCTACTCCGAGATCGCCGCGTGCCACCATAATTCCGTCGAACGCATCAACAATTCCCTGCAAGTTTTCAACTGCTTGCGGCTTTTCAATTTTTGCGATCACCGGGATGCGAATACCGACCTCATCCATTATGCGGTGAACATCAACGATGTCATCAGCGCTGCGAACAAATGATAAAGCGATGAAATCAGCTCCAGCCTTTAGCCCCCATCGCAGGTCATCCATATCTTTTTCAGATAACGCAGGAACAGAAACCGCCACGCCTGGCAAGTTAATACCTTTGTTATTACTTACTGCGCCTGGTTCGATCACTTTCGTGACAACATCGTTACCTTTAACTTCAACAACTTCGACGGTAACTTTTCCATCATCGATCAAGATGCGATCACCTGGCTTGCAATCACCTGGTAAACCTTTGTAAGTAGTGCCTACACGTTCTTTCGTTCCTTCGACCTCATCTGTTGTAATTGTGAAAATATCTCCACGAGCCAAGTCATGTGGTCCGGCCTTGAATCTTGCTAAACGAATCTTTGGCCCCTGTAAGTCAACCAGGATCGCAACTGGGACTCCGGCTTCTTTTGCTGCTTCCCGAACTCGGTCAAGGCGAGCTTGGTGTTCAGGATAACCTCCGTGCGAAAGATTAAGGCGAGCCATGTTCATGCCGGCTGCAATCAACTCCCGAACCTTTTCTGGAGATTCAACTGCTGGACCCATTGTGCAAACAATCTTCGCGCGACGCATGTGGCTACCTTATCTAATCGTTTTTATTACTGGATAGTTAAACGGACTTTTATGATGAATATAAATGGAATAAATCGCTTCAAACCATCAGCGATCGATCGGTTGGCTCGATCGGCGCCGGAAGTTGGGTTTCACCTTCAAGATACTTATCAACTCCGGCGGCGGCGCTGCGACCTTCGGCGATCGCCCACACAATAAGAGACTGTCCGCGTCCGGCATCACCAGCAACAAAA
>CAITKS010000219.1 GCA_903893085.1 uncultured Actinomycetes bacterium
ACATGAACAACTGACTGTCAGTGGCAGATCCATCTTCGTTGCCCATAACGACTGTGTTGATTCCTGGCTTTAGATTTGGCATCAAATTCTCCCATGACGCAAGACCCATGCGAGGAAGTTGAATTCCATGACCGTCCATGTCGAAAGCAAAACCACGTGCGTAACCGCTGTCGCCATCTTCTTCACCGCTTAGGAATACTCCACCGTCGTAGCCGTAATTTGTCGAACCATCTTTAAATGCGAGATCTCCGGCTTGCACCAAAGTTGCAGAACAGAAACGTGAGATGTTCCAGTCAAGTCCCTTAGTCGTACCTGCTGGTGCACCACCAATCGGAGTATCTCCATACAGACCAGTGTTGTAGTTGTAGTACTTGATATCTTTTATGAAGTTCTTCGCTGAGGTTATGCGACCTGACTTAGTTGCATAATTGAACTCAGTGATTGAGACACCCCATTGAGATGTTGAAGACTTTGAAAGTTGTGCCAATGGTGCGTATGAGGCAATTTCGTGTACTGACAGCAGGGTTACATCTCCAGCTGCGTTCTTATATGCGCCCATGCCGTCTGGAACACCACGAACGATTGTGTTTGTAATTTTGTCGGCGGTGTAAGCGATTGGCTTAATTTCTACACCAGATCCGACCGGCAAAATATAGTTTGGCTTAATTGAGGCTGAATATGCGACGCCTCCGGAAACAGCAACTGCTACTGCAGCAACAGCAGCTCCAACTTTGAATCTAGTTTTCATTAGAGACCAATCTTGCGTTCCCAAAAATGGGGTGAGAGTTTCTCACCTGCGCAAGGTATGCAAGTTGGGCAAATAGAAAGTTAACTCTGAGTGTGCCAAAACATAACGTTCGGATTCATTTGGTTAAGGATTGATGAATTCAATACCCATTCAAAGCGCCGAGTGGCGACGGATAAAAACCAGCGAAGTCTTGAACAGATAATTCTGGTCGTGATCTAAAGGTGCCACATGGAAACTATTGGACAAGACGATTTCTTCCTTACTTAGGGAACCAATTCGACTAAGGATTTCCTCTGAATTAGTCGAAGGTAAGGTGTGATCGATTTCGCTTCGCAACAGCAATAGCGGTGTTTTAATCTTGGACAGGACCGGGCGAGTATTTTCCAAAAGAAGCAGAAGTTGATGGGCCGCGCGCATCGGCGTTCGATCGTATTTCCATTGAATTACATCACTACGTTTGATATCAGATCCGCTGGTGCCAAAGCTCTTGAAGAATTTGGCAGCAAACTTGACCGCAGTTGGCCAAACACCCTGGCGGTGAATCATTGGATTAACCAGAATGATTCCGGTTAGTTCCGATTGATAGCGCGCGGCAACGTTTAACGAAGCTGCTCCACCCATTGAGAATCCACAGAGAAAGACTTTTTCACAATCTTTAAGAAGATTAGTTAGGTGGCTTTCAATTTCGGCTGGCCATTGCTGCCAACTGACGTTTTCCAAATCTTCAATAGAAGTTCCGTGGCCAGGCAATAATGGAACTCGTACTGAATATCCGTGGCTGTGTAAAAACTCGGCCCAAGGGCGCATGACTGATGGCGTACTGGTAAATCCATGTACGAGGATGATCCCTGTTTTGGAATTCTCTCCACTGCCAGATGCAGCCCAAGCGCTGAGCGCTTCTTGCGGTGCACCTTTCAAGGACATTTCTTTATGTTACTCGCGTAGGCATGTCATATATCTGCAATACGATAATGAATTATGAATGAAGAGTCGGTAACTGTTGAAGAAGTAGCCGACCACCGCTCCTTGCACGAAATCGTCTTTGTAATTTTGGACTTAGAAACCTCCGGCGCAGCTCCTTCAACTGGTGCGGCCATTACCGAGATCGGTGCGGTCAAAGTCTGCGGTGGCGAAATTGTTGGAGAATTCCAAACCTTTGTAAATCCCCAACACGGTCTCTCCGATTTTATAACCTCACTGACCGGCATCACCGATGACATGTTGGTAGATGCACCAACAATCAGCGCAGTTCTGCCCGATTTTCTAGAGTTTTTAGGTTCACATAAAGAAACGGTTTTAGTGGCCCACAATGCGCCCTTTGATTTGGGTTTCCTAAAAGCTGCAGCGATTGAACATCAATACCCGTGGCCGCAATACCCTGTTCTGGATACGGTACGGATCGCTCGCTATGTACTCGATAGGGACGAAGTTCCAAACTGCAAACTTTCAACTCTTGCAACCTTCTTCGGAGCTCAAACATCACCAAACCACCGAGCTCTAGATGATGCGCGGGCAACAGTTGATGTTTTGCATGGAATATTTGAAAGATTAGGAACTTTTGACGTTTCGACTTTGCACGAACTTCAAAACTTTAAACGTAAAAGAGCGAAACGGCCTCTTGATTAATTACTGACAATCTCTTGGGTAAGCGCAGCCCACCTTTGCAAAAGTGAATCTGCGGCCCCTGAATCAACGGCCATTTCTGCCTTCTTCAATGATTTATTCAATCTCTCGTGAATACCTAAATCTTCTTCACCATCAAATGCTGCGATCGCGGCTGCTGCGTTAAGAAGTACGGCATCTCTGGGCGCACCTTTTTCTCCACTAAAAATCGCTTTTGTGATTCGAGCATTCTCATTTGAATCCCCACCAACTAAAGCTTCAATCGGTGCATTTGTTAATCCGAAATCTTTGGCGTCAATACGGTCGCTAGTTATCTCCCCTTTGCCAATTGTCAGCACGGATGTAGAAGTAGCAAGAGTTATCTCATCAAGGCCATCATCGCCCCGGAAAACAAAACCAGAGACACCACGATCGGACAAGACTTGGGCCATAACTAAGTGCATTCGATCATTTGCGACGCCGATTGCTGCAGCTTTTGGTCGTGCCGGATTAGCTAGCGGACCCAAGATATTAAATACCGTCGCTGTCGCCAGCTCCTTACGAGCAGGGGCCGCAAATCGCATCGCGGGATGAAAGACGGGTGCGAAACAAAATCCGATTCCAAGTTCTGTAACAGTTCTGGCTACTTGTTCACCATTTAAATTAATGGCCACTCCAAGGGCTACAAGTAAATCTGCCGCGCCCGATTTCGATGATGCAGCGCGGTTACCGTGCTTAACCACTCTAGAACCAGCGGCTGCCGCAATGATTGCAGCTGTTGTTGAAATGTTGATCGTATGGGCCCCATCGCCGCCAGTTCCAACTGTGTCAACGGATCGAGCGCTGATAGATATAGGTGCGCAATGTTGGTACATCGCATTGACCAGGGCACCGACTTCTTCTGGAGTCTCGCCTTTATTCTTTAGAGCTAACAGAAACTTCTTTAGAATTTCCTTTTCCGAGCGATCTTCTAAAACTTCTTGCATGAAAAATTGTGACTCTTGCGGGGTCAGGTCTAACCCATTTTCCATTTTGGAGATTGCAGCATCCCAGTCAAGAGAGCTCATTAGATTGAACCTGGGTTAGCGAATTGACGCAGTGGTTTGGGTTCGCAATAAATCAGCGACGGTATTTGCAAGTGTAAATGGATCGATTGGATGAATGACGCTGGCCTCAGCGCGTGACCAAGCCGCCAACCATGCATCTTCACGTCGCCCAGTAATTAACAACACAGGAGGGCAGTTAACAACTTCATCTTTTAATTGGCGTGCGATTCCCATCCCACCTTCAGGAACTGCTTCCCCATCGATAATAAATAAATCCGCTCTCAATTCACCGGAGGTACCTTTACGGTCTACAAAGGCTCGCAGCGCTGGACCTGTTGCAAATTCATGAACTTGGT
>CAITKS010000220.1 GCA_903893085.1 uncultured Actinomycetes bacterium
CCTGCACCAACCACGCCCACCTTGTTTACTTTGCGAGCTAAGGCTGGCTTAGGTGCACCTTCAACTTTTTTGCGTTTCTTCTGGATTAAATTAAATGCATAGAGTGAAGCGCGCAGCGGATCAGACATGGTCAGATCTGCCAACGCCTGATCTTCGGCATCAAAACCGACGCCGCGAGTATTTGATCGAGCTGCTGCAATAAGTTCTAGCGCGCGCATAGGGGATGTGATCTCGGCACCGCCATATTTCTTAAGCGCCGCAGCCTTTCCGGTAGCAAGTGCTGTATCCCAAGCAGGATCACTTGAATAATCTTTTCGCTCAATTTTATTTTCACCTGATAAGACTTTTGCTGCAAATGAGACGGAGCGCTCAAGGAAGTCAGCAGGTTCATAAACTGCATCGACAACACCGAGTGATAGCGCATCTTTCGCCTTCATCATTGTGTTGTTATTTAAGGCATTTAACATAATGACCTGGATTGCGCGTTCTGGTCCAATTAGCTTAGGCAGAATCGTTGCACCGCCCCAGCCTGGTACCAAACCTAAGAAAACTTCAGGCAATCCGGTAAATGCTGTTGAGGCCAAGGTGCGATAGTTGCAATGCAATCCGACTTCAAGTCCGCCACCGAGGGCAAGACCGTTAATAAATGCAAATGTTGGAATCCCGCATTCGTCTAAACGACGAAAAACATCATGCCCTAATTTGCCAATCGCCAATGATTGCGAACGATCTGTGAGGAAAGAAAGTGCTGATAAATCTGCGCCAGCGGCAAAGATGAACGGTTTTCCAATTACAGCAATAGCGGCAGGGGAGCGACCGATTGCATCAGTGATCGCACTATTTAGCGCAGCAAGTGATTGCGGCCCAAAAGTATTCGGGCGTGTGTGATCAAGGCCGTTATCTAGGGTTATTAAAGCAAGTGAACCTGCAAAGCCAAATGGCGTTAAATCCACATCGCGTACAAGTGCGTTAGTAATAACTTCTTCAGGAGCGCCCTCAGGTAATTTCATTTCAGTAGTCATTACTTTGATCCTCCAGAAAAGTGTGGGTTTTCCCAAATAACAGTGCCACCCATACCAAGGCCGATGCACATTGTGGTTAGGCCATAACGCACTTCAGGGTGCTCTTCAAAGGCGCGTGCCAAGTTAAGTGCCAAACGAATTCCAGATGATGCAAGTGGATGTCCAACAGCAATTGCGCCACCGTAAGGATTTACTCGTGGATCATCATCGGCGATTCCAAAGTGATCAAGGAATGCGATTACCTGCACTGCAAATGCTTCATTAACTTCAAATGCTCCGATATCGCCAATTGTTAAACCAGCCTTTGCTAAAGCTTTAATAGTTGAAGGAACTGGCCCGTATCCCATTACCTCTGGTTCAACACCGGCAAATGCATACGAGACTAACTTCGCCTTAACTGTTAGCCCGAGTTCTTTCGCTTTATCTTCGCTAGCGAGCAAGGCGGCAGTTGCGCCATCGTTTAAGCCAGATGAGTTTCCAGGAGTCACGCGACCAGCAGGGCGAAAGGGAGTCTTAAGCGTTGCCAAGCCTTCCATCGTTGTTGTTGGACGTGGTGGTTCATCAACGGTTGCAATGCCCCAACCCATTTCGGGAATACGCGCAGCAGTTGGAATCAAATCGCGTTGTATTTTTCCAGCAGCGTAGGCGGCTGCAGTTTTCATCTGAGAGTTATATGCATAACGATCTGCACGCTCTTTAGTTAACTGTGGAAAGCGATCGTGTAAACGCTCGGCTGTTGCACCCATTGCGAGCGCATCTTGTTCCACAATCTTCTCGGCTAGAAAACGTGGGTTGGGATCAAGACCATCACCAATTGGATGATTTCCCATGTGCTCAACTCCACCAGCAATTGCGATATCAATAGAACCAATTGCAATTGCACCAGCAAGAGAAGTCATTGCTGTCATCGCACCCGCACACCAGCGATCAACTGAGTAACCCGGAACGGTAATTGGAAGTCCCGCCAATAATGAAACGCTACGGCCCAAGTTCATTCCTTGGTCACCTGTTTGAGTTGCAGCGGCGATCGCTACATCTTCGATTGCATCGGGTGAGACTTTTGGATTGCGTTCGAGCAGACCACGCATGGCGCGCACCATAAGATCATCGGCGCGAGTGCCGGAATACATGCTGCCGGCTTTTCCAAATGGGGTACGAACGGCATCAACTAGGACAACGGTGCGAGACATTTAAAACTACTTTCTCTTTAGCGCCCGCGCAGATCTACCGTTTACGGGTAGTCGCGGGCTTATAGAGAAATGTTACTCGCCAGTAGGCAAAAGCGGAACAGCAACAGGGCTAGGCGCTTGCTGCAACCTTAGGCGCAGCCACGTTCTTGCCCTTTGAAAGGTAAGGAATCAGCACGGCAAGGAGATAGATGCTCCAACCGGCGAATTGTACGAAAGAGGTTGTTGTATCGAATCCGACTAGCCCTCCTAGCAGCGATCCAAGGATCGACTCTTTAGCGATCCAAGGAGTTACATCCCATAGGAAATCATCGGCGCCAGGCAGATAACCAAGCTCTTGGAATTCATGAATACCGTAGGAGAGAACTCCGGCCGCAATGATGATTAG
>CAITKS010000221.1 GCA_903893085.1 uncultured Actinomycetes bacterium
GGTAAGCAGCCTGTAACTGGTAAAGAAGCGGCTGATTCAGGTGACTTCGAACTTGAGCAGTACATTCACCTGCGTTTGCTAAATGATGGTTACTTGATTACGCCGTTCCACAACATGGCTCTGATGTGTCCTGATACAACTGAGGCTGATGTTGATGGCCATACTGCGGCGTTTAGAACGCTTTGTGTGGAGCTGATTACTGATAAGTAAAGTAGAATTCAGAAATGAATTGGACCCAGAGAGCCAGAAACTCAGCCGTAGCTCGGTGCTTTCAGATTTTTTCAAAATCAGACCAGCGTAAAATTGTTGCAGTAGTGGTCTTGCAGATCTCGCTAGGGGCTTTGGATCTTTTAGGTGTAGCACTTATTGGTGTAATTGGCGCACTTTCTGTTACAGGAATTCAGTCTGCTGAGCCCGGAAATCGAGTTGGTGCCGTTCTGCGAGTACTCCAGTTAGACGGGTTTACCTTTCAGGAGCAAACGGCGATCTTGGGTTTATTTGCAACTTTCGTACTGGTTGGACGCACCATTTTTTCTATCTTCTTTATCCGCAAGGTGCTCTTCTTTATTGCCCGTCGCAGTGCGGTCACCTCTGGAATTCTAATCAGAAAAGTCTTGAGACAAAATAATCTTCTAATTGGAAGTCGCACAGTACAACAGTCGATTTATGCGCTGACAGAAGGTGTCGGAAGAATGACTCTAGGTGTAGTTGGAACACTTGTAACAATGATTGCGGACACCTCCCTACTAATTGTCATGGTGGTTGGTCTTGTAGTGGTCGACCCGGGCATTGGTCTCAGCACGTTAGTGATGTTTTCTTTAGTGGGTATAGCCCTTTACCGATTGATGCATGTGCGTGCAATAAAACTTGGGCATGAAAATGCAGAGGTTTCGATAAGAAGCACCGAAATGATTAACGAGGTTCTAACGGCTTACCGTGAGGCAACGGTGCGCGATCGTCGTTCCTACTACGCTGAAGAAATTGGAATAACTAGGCTTCAACTTTCAAACATCGTCGCGGAACAGAACTTTATGCCCAACATCAGCAAGTATGTACTTGAGGTAACAATGGTCGTTGGTGCGGTCGGTATTTCTGCTCTGCAATTTGCTCTTCAAGATTCACGACATGCGGTGGCAACTTTGGCTGTTTTTCTAGCGGCAGGAACACGTATTGCACCTGCCGTACTTCGAGTTCAGCAAGGAACCATAATAGTCAAAAGTAGTATCGGATCTGCTCGTCCCACTTTGGAACTTATCGATTCACTTGAAACCGAAGACATTAAAACCCCAATTTCCTTGTTTAGCTCTGATCACCGAGGTTTCACCGGGGAAGTGAATTTGAGTAACGTCAGCTTTACCTATCCAAACGCTAATAAGAAGGCACTCACGGATATCTCAATAAACATTCCTGCAGGCTCAACTTGTGCAATTGTTGGTCCGTCGGGTTCGGGCAAGACAACGCTGGTGGATCTTCTCTTAGGAATGTTTGCCCCCCAGTCTGGTGCTGTATTAGTGTCAAAAGGGACTCCACTTGAAAGCATTGGAAATCATCCCGGTGCGATTGGGTACGTACCACAAGATGTCATGGTCTTCCAAGGGACGATCCGCGAAAACATAGCCCTCGGCTACCCAATTGGGGACGCAACAGAGGAACGGGTAAATTTTGCGCTTGAGGTTGCCCAGTTACAGGAATTAGTTAGTGAATTACCAAATGGCATGGATACCGAAGTTGGTCCGCGCGGATCGAAGTTAAGTGGTGGACAGAGACAGAGGCTCGGAATCGCGCGTGCCATGTTTACCAAACCGAAGTTATTGATTTTGGATGAATCAACAAGTGCGCTTGATGCCCAGCTAGAATTAGCGGTATCAGATGCAATCACCGCTATTCCTTACGACGTCACTACCGTGATTATTGCTCACAGACTCTCTACCGTCCGTAAGGCGGACCAAGTTATTTACCTGAAGGATGGGCAAATGGTGGCAAAAGGAAACTTTGAAGAGGTCAGAAATCAGGTTGAGGACTTTGATCAACAAGCTAAGTTGATGGGGTTATAGTTCATCTGCAGTCTGGTTTTCTAGTTAAAACCGAGGGTTTTATATAAACCTTTGCCAGCTTCGTTATCGTCATCGACATACAACATCGCTTGCTTGATGCCCTTTTCCTTGAGATAGATGAGACCTTCTGTGCAGACGGCTTTTCCAATGCCTTTGCCTGATTCGCTCGGGTCTACGCCGATTACGTAGAGCTCACCGATTGGGTCTTGGTTGACGAAGTCTTGGTGAATCTTGGTCCAGCAGAATCCTGCAATCTTGCCGCCCTGAACACAGAGGAAGAAACCCTTTGGATCAAACCAAGGTTCGGCCATTCTGTTTTCAAGATCTGCCATCGCCCAATTTCCTTGGTCGGGATGGGAGGTGAAGATGAGGTTGTTGAGCTCCAACCAGGCTTCACTGTGGATTTCAGGATCGAAGGTAATGAATTGATAGTTATGTGGAATATGTGCAATGGGTGCTTCAAGTGTTCGATAGAGCTTAAGAATGTGACGCATGGTTAAACGAGTTCAGAAATAGAAGTTTCCTTGCCACCGTTTTGTACGGTGAAGCGGTATCCGACATTGCGGACAGTGCCGATGATTGATTCAAATTCAGGGCCGAGCTTTGA
>CAITKS010000222.1 GCA_903893085.1 uncultured Actinomycetes bacterium
AGCAGCTAAGAAGGCAGCTCCAAAGCGTCGCAAGAAGGCAGCAGCTAAGAAGGCAGCTCCAAAGCGTCGCAAGAAGGCAGCAGCTGCAACAGCTGCTCCAAAGAAGCGCCGTCGCAAGAAGGCAGCAGCTAAGTAATTCATTACTTAATAAAAAACCCGCCACTTTATGTGGCGGGTTTTTTATTGCTTAAATTTTCTATCTACTTATTTTGATCATCCGTTAAATCTTTTCGCAGCGATTCGGTAACTCTTTCAAATATTTCGGCCAGTGCAACTTGATCGCCTTTCGAAAGATGATCAACAAATCGCGAGCGCACACTTTCTACGTGATCCGGCGCCGCAGCCACAATTGCTTTCCAGCCCTTGGGCGTCATCACTGCAAAGGAGCCTCGCTTATCGATTGGGCAGGCCTCGCGCTTTACCCAACCCGCCTTCTCCATAACCTTCATGCGATGAGAAAGCCGTGATCTAGAAAGCATTGCCACATCGGCAAGTTCGGACATCCGCATCCGGCGATCTGGGGCATCACTTAACTGCGCCAAAATTTCATAATCGGCCATTGAAAGTTCGTGGTGGGCCAGATCTAAATCGAGGGCTTCTAATAAACGCCTGCTAGCCACGATATATCGGCGCCAAGCCTTCATTTCGGCTGGGTTGAGCCAGCGAGGTGAGGTAGCGTTTTGCCGTGCCATTGGGCAATCATACGTTAATAAACGGTGAAGTTGAATTTTCAACTACTTTTAGAAGGCAAAGGAACGCATGAGCTCTGCAGTAAATCCACTCGTTAGCGGAATTGATCCATCGCATATCGATAATTCATTTCGCCCCCAAGATGATCTCTATCGATACTTCAATGGCACTTGGCTAAAAAACCACGAGATCCCCCAGGATCGATCATCTGATGGAATTACTTATCAACTTTATATAGAGGCCGAAGCCCAGGTCCGCGAAATTATCGAGACCGCCAAAGGCGAAGGCGATGCCCAAAAGATCCGCGATTTATATGACTGCTTCCTTGATACCGCCGCAATCGAAAAATCTGGAATCACTCCCCTGCTAGATGACTTGGCCGCAATTGATGCGATCCAAAATCGTGATCAATTTATAAAGACAATGGCCGATCTGGAAATGCGTGGACTCGGCGGAGTTTTTGGTCTTGGAATTTACGGCGATGCCATGAACTCTGAAATGAATATCGTTTACTTAGGACAAGGTGGTCTCTCACTTCCTGATGAGGCTTACTATCGCGAAGAACAATATGAAGAAATTCGCAAAGCATTTAAAGTCCATGTTGCAAAAATGTTTGCACTAGCCGGAATCGAAAATGGGCCGGCCATGGCCGAGCAGATCTACCAACTAGAAGCATCGATTGCTGCCCATCACTTTGACCAAGTCAAAGATCGCGATGTGGAACTGACCTACAACAAGATGACCTTTAACGAACTTGGAGCCCTTGCCCCGAACTTTGATTGGGCGACCTGGCTTCAATACAGCCAGATCCCAAAATCAGCCTTTGACGAATTAGTAGTTCAGCAGCCACCATTTTTCGCCGGGCTTTCTGCGCTGCTAGAAAACTTCGATCCGGCCCCTTGGAAAGCCTGGATGAAATGGCAGTTGATTTCAGGGGCTGCTGCTTATCTCACTGATGACTTCGTAAATCAGAACTTTGATTTCTATGCCAAAACACTTTCGGGCACCCCCGAAATCCGCGTCCGTTGGAAGCGCGCTATTTCATTTGTTGAAGGCGCATTGGGTGAAGCAATCGGCCAGATTTATGTGCAGCGCCATTTCCCAGAAGCTGCCAAAGTAGCGATGCTCGAACTCGTTGATAATTTAATTGAGGCATATCGCATCAGCATTAATGAGCTTTCCTGGATGAGCCCTGAAACCAAGACCAAAGCACTTGAAAAGTTGGGCAAGTTCACCCCCAAGATTGGCTATCCCGATAAATGGCGTGACTATTCGGCGCTAACAATTACCCGCGATGGCCTCTTTGAAAACATCGGTCGCATTACCAAGTTTGCCCGCGACATCGAATTGGCAAAGATCGGCAAACCCGTCGATAAGACCGAATGGTTGATGACCCCGCAGACAGTTAATGCTTATTACCATCCGATTCAAAATGAGATCGTCTTCCCTGCCGCAATTTTGCAGCCACCCTTCTTTGATCTAAGCGCTGATATTGCAGCCAACTACGGAGGTATCGGTGCAGTAATCGGCCACGAAATTGGCCATGGTTTTGATGATCAGGGTTCTAAGTTCGACGGTGATGGCAACATGATCGATTGGTGGACCGAAAGTGATCGCACTGAATTTGAAAAGCGCGCTAACGCACTTATTAAACAATTTGATGCCCTTTACCCTGAGGAAACCCCTGATATCCATGTAAATGGGGCCCTTACAGTCGGTGAGAACATCGGAGACCTTGGTGGGCTAGCAATTGGATTTAAGGCCTATAAATTGGCTCTAAAGGGCGCCGAGGCCCCTGTAATCGATGGTTTAACCGGTGAACAACGTTTCTTCTTATCTTGGGCGCAAGCATGGCGCGGCAAGGTGCGTGCCGAAGAGCTTCGTCGTCGCATCGCAACTGATCCGCATTCACCATATGAATTCCGTTGCAACGCAATCGTTAGAAACATCAGCGATTTCTATGAAGCCTTTGAATTATCTGAGGGTGACAACTTGTGGTTAGCCGAAAGCGAACGAGTAGAGATCTGGTAGCGGTAGAATTTCGCCTATGAATCAGAAGCGCTTCCCACGGTTAATCGTCCTTGGTCTCATTGCAACTATCGCACTTAGTGGTTGTGGCAAAAGCGACACCGGGCTAAACACGACACCGGGCGATGGCTCCGAATTCGTTGAAAATGTTGCCCCAACTGTGGCAACTCGTTTTGGTGCTCCTCTAGATCTTGGCGCTGATGTAACAATCACCTTCCAAGAGAACGCCAAATTTACTCCTGGTGCCTACGCTTCGAATTATCAAAAAGGTATGGCTGCAAATAAGTTTGATATCACTGTTGAGAACAAAGGCAGCGGACCGCTTGATCTTGCCAACATGGTGATTGCAATGACATCAGGAATCGATACCTGTGTAGACATTCTTGATGGAGATAACAACATCAACGGTGCACCAACTGAACCGCTAGCCGCTGGCGCTTCTGCAACATTTACTTACGGAGTCGGTTGCATTGCGAAAGCTGGCGCACCTTTAGACCTTACAGTTTCACTTAATGACGCTGTAGTTGCCGTTGCAGGAACGCTTAAGTAATTTACGCTTCCGGAAAGTGACAGGCGACAGTCTGTAGCGGTGTTACCTGAATAGTTTCAGGAACTGTAGTACGACAAATATCTTGCGCCTTCCAGCATCGAGTATTAAAGACACAACCACTTGGTGGATTCACCGGACTTGGCAGATCGCCTTGCAAAATAATGCGTTCGCGACTGCGGCCAATCTTGGGATCAGCCACCGGCACTGCTGATAAAAGCGCCTTTGTATAAGGATGGCGTGGGTTGGCGAAGAGTTCTCGAGTCGGAGCCATCTCCATGACCTTGCCCAGATACATCACCACAACGCGATCAGAGATGTGTTGAACGATCGATAAATCGTGGGCAACGAAAAGGTAAGAAAGTCCAAACTCTTTCTGCAGATCATCAAGCAAGTTAACAACCTGGGCCTGAATTGAAACATCTAGCGCTGAAACTGGCTCGTCAGCAACAATTAACTTTGGCTTAAGGGCAAGGGAGCGCGCGATACCGATACGTTGGCGTTGCCCACCAGAGAATTCATGAGGAAAGCGGTTGATGTGTTCGGGGTTAAGTCCAACCAAGGTAAGTAACTCACGAACTGCATGTTCGACGCCACCTTCGGGTTCAATTTCATGAATCGTGAAAGAAGAAGAAATGATAGTTCCCACGGTATGGCGCGGGTTTAGCGATGAAAATGGATCTTGAAAGATCATCTGCATCTTTGAACGAATCGGCTTCATCTCTTGGCGCTTTAGATTTGTTATATCTTGCCCATCAAAGACAATCTGGCCCGAAGTTGGCTCATATAGTTTCATAACGGTACGACCGACGGTGGTCTTACCGCAGCCGGATTCACCAACAAGGCCGACTGTTTCACCACGTGCAACAGTAAGGTTCACGCCATCAACTGCACGAACTTCACCCTTTGCCCGGCTAAAGATTCCACCAGCTTTTGCTGGAAAGAACTTAGTTAGGTTATTTAACTCAAGAATATTTTCAGTCACGGCCTATGCCTTATCTTTCACGAGATTATTTAGATCTGCTATTTCAAGATGACAGCGAGAGAGATGCCCAGAGCCTTTATCACTTAGTGCAGGAACTGATGAAGTGCAGGCACCGGATGAAACCTTTGATGAATACTCACAGCGCGGCTGGAAAGCACAACCAGCTGGCAAACTAATCAGAGATGGAGGCTGGCCAGGAATCGCGCGCAAGCGGTGTGATTCGCCAGCAGTAATACGAGGTACAGAATTAAGAAGTCCCAATGTGTAAGGATGTTCTGGACGATAGAAAATGTCATCAACGGTGCCATCCTCGACAATACGTCCGCCATACATAACGCAGATACGGTCAGCAACTTCTGCAACCACCCCAAGATCGTGGGTAATCAAAATGATTGCCATGTTAAATTCTTTCTGAAGATCTTTCAGAAGCTGCAGGATCTGCGATTGAACAGTTACATCAAGGGCTGTAGTTGGTTCATCGGCAATCAAGAGCGACGGAGTGTTAACCAGAGCCATTGCAATCATTGCCCGTTGGCGCATACCGCCTGAAAATTGATGTGGGTAATCATGGACGCGCGATGATGCATCAGGAATCCCAACGAGTTCGAGCATCTCGGTTGCCTTCTTGATTCCATCTTTCTTTGAACCCTTGTTATATAAGTGCCATGCCTCGGCAATTTGATCACCGATTGTAAAAAACGGGTGTAGCGCCGACATTGGATCTTGGAAGATCATCGACATTGATTTGCCACGAAGGCGGCGCACTGTGTCGGCAGATGCTGAGATTACATCGACCGGACCATCGGCAAGATTTAGTACAGCACTTCCTGTGATCTTGGTTCGAGTCGGATTATGTAGACCCATCACAGCTAAATTTGAAACAGATTTTCCAGAACCTGATTCACCAACGATTGCCAGTGTTTCGCCAAGTCCAACTGAATAGGAAACTTCGTTAGATGCGCGAACTTCCCCATCCTCGGTTGGGAATGAGACATTGAGGTTAGTTACTTCTAGAAATTTACTCATGATGTCCGGACTCTTGGATCGATAAATGCGTATGCAATATCTACGATTAGGTTCATAATCAATACGAAGGCCGATGCAATCAGAGTTGTTGCCACGATGATTGGTAAATCATAAGTTTGCGTAACAGCCTTGATGCTCAGCCTTCCAAGTCCATTTAGGCCGAAGATTCCTTCGGTAATAATCGCACCGCCAAGCAATCCTGCGAAATCAAGACCTGCAATTGTGACAATCGGAGCAAGTGCGGCACGCAAGGTGTGTTTGCGCAAGATTACTTTTTCGCTCAAGCCCTTTGCTCGCGCAGTACGAATAAAATCTTCACTTGAAGTTTCGATGACATTAGATCGTGTGAATCGCGTATAAGTCGCAGCATAGGCAAGCGCCAGCGTTGCACACGGAAAGAAAAACGTCTGAAGCCAGCCCAGTGGTTCGGTAAATGGGCTATGCCAATTACCAAGTTCCAGTGGATTAACCAAATTAAATTGAAGGACAATAAAGAGAACAACTAAAATTCCGGTAATAAATGTAGGAAGTGAAGTTCCTACTAATACGAAGACAGAGGCTGCGCGATCGGCAAACTTTCCCTTTTTCCGTGCTGAGAGCACACCCAAGGAAATTCCGACCGATAACCAGAGAACAAATGCGCCCAAGGCCAGGCTTAGGGTGAAAGGAAAAGCTTCGGCAACGATAGTTGTTACGCACTCGTGACGTGAGAAAGAGTATCCAAGAGCGGGCGCCGCGCAGGTAATTGCAATTCCCTCTTCGCCAAATGTTCGCCCCGCAAATAGTCCAACGATAAATCGCCACCACTGCTCGAGGACTGAAACATCAAGTCCGAGTCTGTGACGGTTGGCTTCAACCAGAGAAGGCGTGCATTGCTTTGAGCAGACCAAACGAGCTGGGTCAACCGGAATTAAATCGAAGATGAAGAAAATAGTGAGGCTAACAATTGCCAGCAAAATGATTGTGTACA
Source organism: uncultured Actinomycetes bacterium (assembly GCA_903893085.1). The sequence continues at coordinate 6,247 of CAITKS010000222.1, forward strand.
TAAGTCGTCTTGCTACAAATGTGAGCATCTTCCTTCTCCCTTCAATCTGTTACTACTTAATTTTCAAAGCACTTGCTTGCATTGCCAAGGTGTGCAGGTTTCCCTGCACACCTTGGCTCTTGCAACTTAACTGGTTATGGTTTGATGTAGATCTGCCCGAAGCCGAAGCTTCCCTGTGGCTCCCAGTAATAAACGCCACCAATCTTTGAGCCCCATGTCTGCTGAGACTTTCCAAAGACGGTACGGATATACCAGTACTG
>CAITKS010000223.1 GCA_903893085.1 uncultured Actinomycetes bacterium
TTCATTGAAAGTACGAGTCCAAAGGCCGCCAGCGCGAGTGAGCACATTGTTCTTATGGATCAGCGCTAACTTCTTACGTTCGCGCTTGCTCGCACGAGCGAATGCATCGCGAATGACGCGCTCTGCACCACGACGAGTATTCAGGGATTCTTCAGTTGCAATTTCATTTTCAGTGCCTTCAGCAAGTACGCCACCAGCGCCAACATATGGGCCTTCGGTACCTTCGCGAACCACAATGAAATCAATTGGCGCTTTGGTGGCAAGTGGGCCAGTAACTCCTGGCATCAACTTAGCTGGGCGCAAATTAATGTAGTGATCGAAAGCAAAACGAAGCTTGAGTAACAAGCCGCGCTCTAGAACTCCACTTGGAACAGTTGGGTCACCAACTGCGCCCAGCAAAATTACATCTGACTTTGCGAGCTCGGCCAATGTCGCATCAGGCAAAACTTCACCTGTGCGATGCCAGTAAGCAGCACCTAAATCGTAAGAAGTTTTAGTAAATGTTGCGCCATGCTTTGCGGCAACACAATCCAAAACTCGAAGTCCTTGAGCAACAACTTCTGGCCCAATGCCATCGCCAGCGATAACTGCTAAATTGAAATGCGCCATTAGTTCACCAGAGTCACAGAACGAACTGAACCAGCACCAGTCTCTTTAGCAACCGCTGCAATTAATTCATCACTTACAGGTGAATCAACGGTAATTGCCATTAACGCTTCTCCCCCAGCTGAATCACGGGAAACCTGCATGCCGGCGATATTAATTTTCGCGGTACCGAGAATATTTCCAACTGCGCCAACGATGCCTGGGCGATCGGTGTAGCGAAGGAATAACAAATTATCAGTTGGTGGAAGATCAAGATCGAATTGATCAACTGCAATGATTTTTTCAACTTTACGGATACCCATCAAAGTTCCATCAACCTTTAGTGATTTACCATTGCTAAGTGAGCAGTGCAACGAAATCATGCTGCGGTATTCAGGGCTATCTGGGTCTGTTGTAACTGATGAAGTAACTCCGCGCTCGGCTGCAATTCCAGGTGCATTTACATAAGTAACTTCCTCAGCACCAGTTGCAGTTAGCGCACCTTTAAGTGCGCTGATCGCTAGTACTGATGAATCGTGACCTGAGATATCTCCGCGAACGGTGATCTCCATTGAAACTGGAAGTTCGCCTGCGATACCAGTTGCAATCTGTGCCATCTTTTCAACAAGTGGCAAAGATGGGCGAATATCTTGGTGAATAGCGCCACCCTTTACGTTTACAGCATCTGGTACAAGCTCGCCAGCCAGTGCTTTACGCACTGAAACTGCTACTGCGATACCAGCACGCTCTTGAGCTTCATCAGTTGATGCACCTAAGTGAGGAGTGGCAACTACTCGATCAAGAGTAAATAGCGGTGAATCGGTGCAGGGTTCAGTTGCGAATACATCAAGGCCGGCACCAGCAACACGGCCTTCAGTGATTGCATCAAATAGTGCAGCTTCATCAAGAACGCCACCACGAGCAGCATTGATGATGCGAACTGATGGCTTAACTTTCTTTAGCGCTTCGACGCCAATTAAGTTGGCAGTCTCTTTAGTCTTGGGCAAGTGAATCGTAATGAAATCACTAGCAGCTAAAAGATCATCGAGTTCCATAAGTGTTACGCCCAGTTGAGCCGCACGAGCTGGTTGCAAATATGGATCATAAGCAACCACATTCATGCCAAATGCCTGCATGCGATGTGCCACTAGTTGACCAATGCGACCAAATCCCACAATGCCTAAAGTCTTTTCAAAGAGTTCGGCACCGGTGTACTTAGAACGTGCCCACTTGCCATTGCGAAGTGCTGCATGTGCTGGTGAAACAAAACGAGCAGATGCCAAAATTAACGCGATGGCTAATTCAGCAGCTGAAACGATGTTTGAAGTTGGCGCGTTAACGACCATGACACCAGCAGCAGTTGATGCTGGAATGTCTACGTTATCTAAACCAACGCCGGCACGTGCAATAACTTTTAAACCTTTAGCAGCTGCAATTGCTTCGGCATCCATTTTGGTTGCAGAGCGAATCAACACCGCGTCTACCCCAGCAGCAAGTGCTGGAAGCAGCTCGGCTCGGTTTGCGCCGTCGCAATGACGAACTTCAAAATCCGGACCAAGTGCTTCGAGCGTTGCTGGGCTTAATTCTTCAGCAATTAAAACAACAGGTTTAGCCACGGGATGCACTGCCTTCTTTGTAATCATCGTTGCCAGATTGCTTCATCCAGCTAAACATCTTGCGGAGTTCGCGACCAACGGCCTCGATTGGGTGTGACTCGCCCTTAGCGCGAAGTGACTTAAATTCAGGGGCGCCAGCTTCTTGATCATCGATGAAGCGCTTAGCAAAAGAACCGCTTTGGATATCAGCTAGAACTGCTTGCATGTTTGCCTTAACGCTTGGATCGATAACGCGTGGGCCTGAAACATAATCACCGAATTCAGCGGTGTCAGAAACTGACCAACGCTGCTTTGCAATTCCACCTTCGTACATCAAGTCAACAATCAACTTGAGTTCGTGTAGACATTCAAAGTAAGCAACTTCTGGCTGGTAACCAGCTTCAGTTAGTACTTCAAAACCGTACATAACTAGTTGTGATGCGCCACCGCAA
>CAITKS010000224.1 GCA_903893085.1 uncultured Actinomycetes bacterium
CAAAGTTGTCAGATCAACTTCGCTTCCGATTTCAAGAGTTTGCAGCGGTGCACTTGCTAAATCTGCAATGAAGCGATGAATCACTGCGCGAATCGGTGCAACCACAATTGTGTTTTCATCCGATGGGGTTTTAAGTGCGGCAAGTGTTGCTAAGCGACGTGCGACGGTGTCACTGCGTGGACTCAATCGCTCATGTGGCAAGGTCTCCCATGCTGGAAATTCCAAAACGTTGGCATGTAATTCGCGAAGGTCACTGGCTAAATCTTCGGCGCTGCGGCTCGAACTTGTGACAATTAAAAGTGGTTTCTCTTTTGCGCGGGCGGCGATCAAAAATGGATACGTCGCAGCAGGTGAAATTATTTTGCTGGCATCGCGCAGGCAGGGTTCGACAGCGGGATCGCTGCCAATCATCGCCACCAATGCGCGCATCTTCCTACTCCCAGCATGTGAGAAAACGGGTTTGGCCCCGTTCCCAAAATGGGAGGGGGCTTGATGTTCTAAGTCTAACGCGCATAATCACGTAACGAACTCGCGAGTAATCCTGAGAGGATATGCCAGTGCCAACAACCCCATCATTTGCCAATGACGATGCGCTCTTGCGCGGCGATGTTCGCAAACTCGGCGACCTTTTGGGGCAATCGCTAGTCCGTCAAGAAGGACAAGAACTTCTTGATTTAGTTGAATCTGTACGCAAGGCCGTTCGCGATGGTGGCGGTATTGAAATTCTTGAAAAACTTTCAGTTGAAGATTCCGTTCAACTGGTTCGCGCATTTAGTACTTACTTCCACTTGGCCAACGTTGCAGAACAAGTTCACCGCGCAAGAGTGTTGGCCGAAACTCGCGCTGCCGGGGGATCTTGGCTTAGTCGCGCAATCGATAAAATTGAAGACGCGTACAAAGCGCAAACACCTGGACATACTTTTACTCATGCCGAACTTGAGCAATGGATAAGCGAATTATCCGTGCGTCCAGTTTTCACAGCGCACCCAACTGAAGCTGCGCGTCGTTCAATCCTGAACAAACTTGGCGAAATCGCAAAATTATTGGATGAAGATTTAAATCCGCGCCAAAACGAACGTCTGGCCGAAACAGTTGACCTCTTGTGGCAGACAGATGAACTTCGCCTTGATCGCCCAGAACCGCTCGATGAAGCGATGAACGCTCTTTATTATTTAGATGACCTCGCCAAGAAAACGGTTCCAGAAGTATTAAATGATTTTGCACGCGAATTAAAGCGTTTAAATATCGATCTGCCAGTTGATGCTCGTCCACTTACCTTCGGTACTTGGATCGGTGGAGATCGCGATGGAAATCCAAATATCACTGCGCAAGTAACTGAAGATGCTGTTCTTCTGCAGGTAGGACACGCGATTCGAACAACGATTTCTGCAATGGATGAGCTGCGTCAACTTCTCTCTGTTTCAACAAGAATCGTTGGTGCGACCCCAGAACTAACTGCATCTGTCGAAGCAGATTTAAAAAACATCCCAGAATTTGAACCGCGCTTTTTACGCATTAATCAGCAAGAGCCTTATCGCTTGAAAGCAACCGCGATCGCGCATCGATTGGCCTTTACTCGCAATCGCCATGCCGTAGATGGACCACATGTACCGGGGCGTGACTATGCAAATTCTGCAGAGCTAATTGCCGACCTTTCACTGATGCGTGACTCACTCTTTGCACACCGAGGCGAGTTAATTGCAACTGGTTTACTTGAACGCACAATCCGCAGCATCGCAGCCTTTGGTTTAACGCATGCCACTTTAGATATTCGCGAACATTCCGATGCTCATCACAATCTTCTAAAGCAGGTAATGCCAGCTGGGTATGTGGATCTTTCGCATTCAGATAAATTCCCAATCCTGATTAAAGAATTAGCGGCGGCAAAGGCAATTAAGACTGATTCACTTGATGCTGCGGCACAGAAAACTTTTGACACTTTCAAGGCAATTGATGATCTGATCGCCCGCTTTGGTTCTGAAGTTATCGAGACCTATATCGTTTCGATGACGAAGGGAGCAGATGATCTGATCGCTGCAGCGGTGATCGGCAAAGCCGCAGGTTTAGTAGATATAGATAAGAAGGTTGCCAAGATTGGTTTTGCACCACTTCTTGAAACAGTTGCAGAACTACGCGCTGCCGGAGAAATTCTTGAGAAGCTTTTGTCAGATCCAACCTATCGCGCACTGGTTTCACTTCGCGGTGATATCCAAGAAGTAATGCTTGGTTATTCTGATTCCAATAAAGATGCTGGTATCGCAACTAGCCAATGGGAAATTCACCGTGCCCAACGTGCGCTGCGCGATGTTGCAATGAAATATGGAGTGACACTTCGTTTATTCCACGGTCGCGGTGGTTCTGTCGGACGCGGTGGCGGACCAACTTATGACGCTTTAGTTGCACTTCCTTGGGGTTCTGTCGATGGTCAGATAAAGATGACCGAACAAGGTGAAGTAATTAGCGATAAGTACTCACTGCCATCCCTTGCTCGCGAAAACGTAGAACTCACTCTGGCCGCATCTCTTGAAGCAACAATTCTTAACCGTGGACCGCGCCAAAGCCCTGCCGATCTTGCGCAATGGAATGAATGCATGAATCTAATTAGCGATACATCTTTTGCGCGCTATCGCAAACTTATTGATCATCCTGATCTGCCTGCATATTTCTATGCTTCAACACCAGTTGAACAATTAGGAAATCTATTTCTTGGTTCACGTCCATCACGTCGTCCTGATGCATCAGGTGGTCTTGATTCACTGCGTGCGATTCCTTGGGTCTTTGGTTGGACCCAATCACGTCAGATCGTTCCAGGTTGGTTTGGCGTTGGTTCTGGTCTAAAAGCTGCGCGCGAGGCAGGTAAGACAGATGTTTTAAAGACCATGTTGAAAGATTGGCATTTCTTCCACACCTTTATTAGCAATGTAGAGATGACTCTTGCCAAGACTGATCTTGAAACCGCTAAGCGTTATGTGCAAACACTTGTGCCGACCGAGCTTCATCACTTCCTTGACACAATTACTGAGGAATTTGAATTAACCGTTAAAGAAATCCTCGTGCTCACAGATAAAGATGTGCTGCTTGGAGATCAACCAATCTTGGCGCGCACATTGCAGGTCCGCGATGCCTATCTTTCACCGTTGCACTTGCTGCAGGTAACCCTGCTTCACCGCGTGCGAAATTCTGGCGCAGAATCCGATGCCATGTTAATTCGTGCTCTGTTGCTAACAATTAACGGTGTTGCGGCTGGTCTGCGCAATACTGGCTGATCAAACGCTCACGTTTACCTGGATTTCACCAAGAATATAGGTGATTGTCCTTATCTAAGATTCGATCATTTCCTACTGTTTACAACATGACACATTCTGGTTCTTCGGCATTTGATGAAGTAAATGAAAAAGTTGCACAGGCTGGTGAATTACTAAAAATCAAACCTGGTGTAATAAAAGCCCTTAGCAGCTGCGAACGTGAAGTTGTTATCTCAATTCCACTAAGACGTGAAGGTGATGTTGAAGTTCTAACTGGTTATCGAGTTCAACACAACAGCGCACGCGGACCACGAAAAGGTGGCATTAGATTCCACCAAGATGTTGATCTTGATGAAGTTCGTGCCCTTGCATCGCTAATGACTTGGAAGACCGCGTTAATTGATGTGCCATTCGGTGGCGCAAAAGGAGGCGTTGCCGTTGATGCTTCTAAGTTAACTCCAATTCAAAAAGAAGAAATTATTCGACGTTGGACCAGATCATTGGTGCACGTCTTGGGACATCATCGCGATATTCCTGCGCCAGACATGGGAACAGATTCGCGCACTATGGCTTGGCTGATGGATGAATTTCATCGCCTAGAAGGATTTCAACCGGCTTGTGTTACCGGCAAGCCAGTAGAACTCTTTGGTGCACATGGCCGTGAAGAGGCAACCGGACGCGGCGTTGCACAAATTACTGCTGCAACTTTGGAGAAGCACGACGTCAAAATTAAAGGTGCATCGGTGGCTATCCAAGGCTTCGGAAATGTTGGTCGATATGCAGCATTGGTATGTCAGGAACTAGGAATGAAAGTAATTGCAATATCAGATGTCACGGGTGGAATTAAGGACAAGGGCGGAATTGATATCAAAGAGATATTCGGACATAAGACGCTTGAAACCGTGGAAGGCTACGAGAGAATTACTTCGGATGAAGTATTAGAAATAAGTTGCGAAGTCTTGATTCCTGCAGCGCTAGGCGGCGTAATCAATGATTCCAATTGCGGAAAAATCAATGCTGATTTCATAGTTGAAGGCGCCAATCAACCTTTATCAATTGCAGCAGACCGCGAACTTCGTGCAGCGGGCGTCGTTATAGTTCCGGATATTTTGGCGAACTCCGGCGGTGTAATGGGTTCTTACTTTGAATGGACTCAGAATATTCAGGAATTTAGCTGGCCTCTAGAGAAATTCCGCCGCGAACTTGATCTACGTATGGATAAAGCTTTTGGAAATGTTCATAAAGTTTCCAAGCAATATTCTGTGGACTTGCGAACCGCGGCGATGGTGGTAGCCGTCGGCCGAGTAGCAGAAGCCTTCGATATGAGAGGTTCCCTGGTTTGATTTCGCTTCAAACGTGGTCGCGGTGATGACTTTCACCACGAATAGCAATCAAATTATGACGCTATGTTTTTAACTATATTAGGCGAGATATCTTCAAAGGTCGCTATCCAGGAATAGCCGCATTCCCCGCATAGCGTCATTGGACCGTAATCATCATTACTAACAATTTCCAACTCTATAGATCTACAGACAAAACAAGTTGGAAAATCAAAATATGTTGACATGACTGCTTCCCTTCTAGGTGTTGAAATGGCTGGGGAAGCACCTTAATTATCAATCGCTACTTTGAAGTAACCCATACAGAGTTAGTAACTGTCTGGTGAACACAGGGAAAACAGTTAGAAAATATGCTCGTCGATACTTAGCTGTTAAATTTTGATTGGGTGAAATCGAGCCCTTTTTCAATCAAAGATTCGACGACATCTGCGCCACGGTCTAAGAATTCGGCTAATACTTTCTTCTCTTCTTTACTAAATTGCTTTAAAACAAAGTCGGCTGGATCTTGTTGACCCATTGGCCTTCCAATACCCAAGCGCACTCGGAAATATTCGGGTGTATCAAAGGCAGAAGTAAGTGATTTCAAACCATTGTGTCCGTTATCGCCGCCAGCAATCTTCGCGCGAATTGCTGCAAAGGCAATATCTAGTTCGTCATGCAAAACAATTATTTGCTTTGGTTCTACTGAATAGAAGTTGGCAAGTGCCTTAATGGGTCCGCCAGATTCGTTCATATAACTCTTTGACTTTGCAAGGATTACAGAAAAAGCATCGACACCGACGCCTAACTTGTAGGCGGCGATGTCGGTGCGTGACTTATGGGTACTGAGTTTTACATTGTGGCGTTTAGCGAGTTCATCAATGACCATCTGACCAACGTTGTGGCGAGTGGCGGCATATTGTTCGCCCGGGTTACCGAGACCAACAATTATCCAAGGAGATGAACTCACAGGAGAAAGAGTAAGGCTAGTTAGTCCTTCTTCTCTGCATCGGCTGCTGGTGCCGCTGCTGCATCTGCAGCAGGTGCTACAACTGCAACTTCTTCAACCGCAGTTGAACGCTCAGATAGGTGAACCACGATTGTGCGTGGATCAGAGATCAAAACAACGCCAGCAGGAAGATTTACATTCTCTGCATAGAGTGATTGACCAGCTGCAAGACCAGTTAGATCAAGTGTGAAGAATGAAGGAATTGCTGTTGCTTCAACTTCAACATCGATTGTGTGGTTAACGTGCTCAAGAATTCCGTCGCGATCGTGTTCACCTTCTGTGTGAACTGGAACAGCAACAGTTACCTTTTCACCGCGACGAACAGCGACTAGGTCGATGTGCTCGAGGATCTGCTTTAGCGGATGGCGAACAATTGCCTTAGGAAGAGTGAGCTCTTCCTTGCCATCAATAGTTACTTGTAGAAGAACGTTTGACTGCTTCAGTGCAACGCCAAGTTCGCGTGCTGGAAGAGTGATGTGCTTTGGCGCTTCGCCGTGGCCGTAAATAACTGCAGGAACAAGACCTGCTACGCGTGCACGACGTGACGCACCCTTACCGAATTCGGTACGTGTTGTGCCGTTGATCTTGATTTCTGCCATTTTATTTACTCCTGTTTTTATTTGCTCTGGATACTTCGGTTACTTCACAAAGTCCCAGCAGGAGTTAAATCCTTACCGTCGATTACGGAGTTTTTCACCCTCGCCGGAAACTATGGGGCGATATTAGCCTGACTTAGCTGTGGCCGTCAAAAAGACTAGTGACTGACCCATCTTCGAAGACTTCGCGGATCGCACGCGCAAGAAGTGGTGCGATCGAGAGGACGGTCAGACCATCAAAGCGCTTATCTTCATCAAGTGGAAGCGAATCTGTGACAACGACTTCGGTGACCTTGGAAGCCTTTAAGCGATCGACCGCTGGGCCAGAAAATACTGCGTGAGTTGCAGCAACGATTACTTCTTTCGCACCTGCTGCAAATAAAGCATCTACTGCCTTGGTAATTGTGCCGGCGGTATCGATCATGTCATCGATTACAACGCAAGTCTGTCCTTCAACTTCACCAACAACTTTTCCGGTTACGGATTCGTTTGGTACGCGTGGATCGCGAGTTTTATGAATGAAAGCAATTGGGCAGCCACCAAGTAATTCAGACCAACGTTCGGCAACGCGGACGCGGCCAGAGTCAGGTGAAACGATAGTTAATCTGGTGCGGTCTACTTTGCTTCCTACGTAGTTTGCCAACATTGGTAGTGCGAATAAATGATCCACTGGACCATCAAAGAAACCTTGAATTTGTGAAGTATGCAAGTCAACAACCATCAAACGATCGGCACCAGCAGTTTTGTAAAGGTCTGCCATCAAGCGAGCAGTGATTGGCTCACGTCCACGATGTTTCTTGTCTTGACGTGCATAACCATAAAACGGTGCAACGACGGTTATGCGCTTAGCTGATGCGCGCTTTAGCGCATCGATCATGATTAGTTGTTCCATGATCTGTTTATTTACTGGAGCAGTGTGACTTTGAATTACGAATGCATCGCAACCACGAACAGATTCTTCGAAGCGGACAAAAATTTCACCGTTTGCAAAGTCATAAGCAGATGTTGGTGTTAATGGAATGCCTAGTTCGGAAGCGACGGCTTCTGAAAGTTCTGGAAATCCGCGGCCTGAAAAGAGTCGGAGTCTTTTCTCTGAGGACAAACGAATTTCGCTCAAGGAAATTAGCCTTTCTTCTCGTCGCTATGTCGCGCAGCAGCTTTGGCAGATTGGGAACCGGATCGCTTGCGCATGACCCAACCTAATACATTTCGTTGCTTACCTCTAGCGACACCCATGGCACCTGGTGGAACATCTTCCGTAATTACAGATCCAGCAGCGGTGTAAGCCCCGTCACCTATTGAAACTGGTGCGACTAACATCGAATCGCTTCCGATACGCACATGATCTCCGACAGTTGTGTGATGTTTATCAACACCGTCATAGTTAACAAATATTGTTGCAGCGCCGATATTTGTTCCTTCACCGATCGTTGCATCGCCAACGTATGAAAGATGTGGAACCTTTGAGCCATCTCCGACGTTGGCATTTTTCATTTCAACAAATGAGCCAGCCTTTGCACCCGTGCCAAGCACCGTGTCTTTGCGAAGGTATGAATAAGGCCCAACTTGCGCATCTTTACCGATTGTTGCTTCGATGCAATTTGATTCGATGATCTTTGCACCACTTAATACGGTGCATGAATCTAAGTTTGTACGTGGTCCAACTATTGCGCCAGAGGCTATTTTTGAACTGCCTAAAATTGCACTACCTGGATAGATCGTCACATCGTTGGCGATTTCAGCAGTTGCATCTATCCAAGTTGTAGTTGGGTCAAGGATTGTGACACCAGCACGCATGAACTCTTCGTTAATGCGATCGCGCAAAAGTGCAGCGCTTTCGGCTAATTGCACACGATCGTTGACGCCCAAGATTTCTACGAAATCTTCAATCATC
>CAITKS010000225.1 GCA_903893085.1 uncultured Actinomycetes bacterium
CATCAACCTGTCGAACATCTTGCATCGCTGCGCGCTATTCCTAACTTTGCTGTGGTTCGCCCAGCCGATGCCAACGAAGTTCGTGAAGCTTGGAAATCAATTTTGCTTCGCAGAAAGCCTGTAGGTCTCTTACTCTCACGCCAAAATCTTCCGGTTGTGGACCGAACGACTCATGGCGCGGCCGACCTAGTTGATAAAGGCGCATACATACTCAAAGAATCTGAAGACGCTGCCGATGTTGTATTAATTGCTACAGGATCTGAAGTTTGCATTGCGCTATCTGTTCAGGAAATCTTGGCAGGTAAATCAATTCGCGCCCGCGTGGTCAGTGCGCCTTGCTTGGAATGGTTTAACGAACAAACCCCGGCGTACCGAGAGAGCGTTCTCCCAAAGGACGTACGCTTGAAGGTCAGTATCGAAGCTGGCATTGCCCAAGGGTGGCGTGAATACATCGGTGATTCAGGCATCGCTATTTCACTCGAGCACTTCGGCGCATCCGCATCCGCTTCGAAGCTTTTTGAAGAGTTTGGATTTGGTGCAGATGTAATCGCTGCCAAGATTGAGGCGGCTCTTCGTTAATGATAAAAATCAGTGGTACATCACTTAGCAAAGTAGATCGAAGTGATACTAAATACGCTCTCTTGGAAAAAACGAATCCCAGAATCGCGGCAAAAGATGCGACTACATGGGGGCCAGCCGCTGCGCCAGAAGCAGCGGTTCGTCTAAATTGGGTCGATTTAGATGAAACTTCACGTCAACTTTTGCCAGCGCTCGATGCCATTGCAGCAAAGTTTCGAGATAGAACAGATTTAGTTCTATGCGGTATGGGTGGATCTTCACTTGCACCAGAAGTTATCGCAAAGACATACGGCAAAAAAATATTTATTGTCGATTCAACAGATCCTGACTATCTTGCGCACGCGATCAAGGGATCACCTGCTGATCTATTGGTCTTGGTTAGCTCAAAGTCTGGCTCCACAATTGAGACTGCATCTCAACGAGCCTTCTTCGAATCACATTTAAGAAACGCTGGTCTAAATCCAGTTGATCATATGCTCTTCGTAACCGATCCTGGATCTCCACTTGATGTGCAAGTTCGTGCTGCTGGTTTCACGGTTATCAACGCCGACCCTCACGTTGGTGGTCGCTTCAGCGCTTTGACCGCTTTTGGATTAACTCCTTCCACGTTAATGGGCGTAGATGCATCCGTATTGCTTGATCAGGCCTCTGATGCTCGTTCCCAAATTATTTCTGACCCTCAATTTATTTTGGATGTTTCTTATCTTCTTTTGACACAAGCAGAACAGTTCCTTGGTTTCACTGATGCTGGGTCTAAGTACCCAGGATTATCCGATTGGATCGAACAGTTGATAGCCGAATCAACAGGTAAGAAAGAGCTTGGACGTTTGCCTATTGCAACCGAGGGATTTACGCAGGCGCAAAGTGGCGGCGCATTTTCCGTATCTTTCGCACCGGGTGCGCAGTTAGTTGTTGAAGCAGAACTTGGCGAACATTTTCTCTTCTGGGAATGGGTTACCGCACTTATTAGCGCAGTCCTTGAAATAGATCCGTTTAATCAACCAAATGTAACTGAGGCGAAAGAGGCTACTTCAAAGATTTTAACTGAGTGGTCAAACAAGTTGCCTGAAATTACCGCACCAGCAGTCTATGGCGATGTAGCAATATTTGGTGACGGAAACACTTTGGTTGCATCTCTAAAGAACTTAATAGCAACGACAGATGCGCAAGGTTATATAGCAATCATGGCTTATCTAGATCGAAAAGATGATGTAGCAATTACAAAACTGCGCGCAATTTTGTCATCTAAATCAGGTCGCCCAGTCAGCTTTGGGTGGGGGCCACGTTTCCTGCATTCCACTGGTCAATTTCACAAGGGTGGTCAGCAGAATGGTTCGTTCTTACAAATCACTGGAGAGTGTAAGAATAATTATGAGATTCCTGGACGTGAATTCGATTTTAAAACTTTGCTGATGGCGCAGGCGCTCGGTGATGCAAGGGCGTTAGCGACAAGAAAATACCCGCTTCTTCGATTGCATTTAACTAATCGAAGTGCGGGTATAGACCAAATACTTAACGCTGCACAAGCGCTTTAATTATTCGTCATCTCCACGAAGCTTACGTAGCGCATCTTCCAAAATCTTTGCACCTTCAGTGTCAGAACGTCGTTCCTTTACATATGCAAGGTGAGTTTTGTAAGGGATATTCACAACAGCCTTAGGTGGATTATTGCGATCGCGGCCAGCAGGTAATCCGCACTTAGGACAATCCCATTCCGCAGGAATTACAACAGTTTCTTCAACTGCAAAAGATGGTCGAACTTCATGTCCATTGCCACACCAGTATGAAACTGTGGCGCGTTCAATCTGATCTCCGCGTTCAGCTTCGCCCATTGGGCCAGCGCCGACACGACTTCCGCGAATTGCACTTGCCATGGATTAACCCTTCAAAACAAGACTAAGTGCGACAACGCCGCCGAACCAGATACCGCCAACGACGATGGTGATGCGATCAAGATTTCGCTCAACAACAGATGAGCCACCGTAATTTGATGACATGCCGCCACCGAAAAGATCAGATAAACCTGATCCCTTACCTTTATGTAGGAGTACGAGCAAGATCATGACCACGCTGGTGATGACTAACAAGATAGAGAGTGCTAAAGCCACGATGTAAAACTCCTCAAGTTGTGGATGGAGATAGAGCGCAAGGATACTAGATCGAGCCTAGGGCTTAGCCGTTTTCTGCCGCGTGGAACTTGGCGATCTTAGCCAATTCTTCAGGATCTAGGCTCGCTCCCCCGATAAGAGCGCCATCAACATCGACCTGCTTCATGATTTCAACCACGTTGGAAGATTTAACTGAGCCGCCGTACAAGATGCGCATTCCTGCAGCAATTTCGGCAGAACCAATCGATTGAATTTCTTCGCGAATCGCAGCGCACACTTCTTGCGCATCTTCTGGTGTAGCAGTCTTTCCTGTACCGATCGCCCAAACTGGTTCGTAGGCGATAACAATCTTCTTAAGTTCTGGCTTAGTAAAGCCTTCCAACCCAGCGCGTACCTGGCGAATTACATGTGAAACATGCGCACCAGATTCGCGGATAGAAAGTTCTTCACCGACACAGAAAATTGGAGTTAACTCATTTGCAAGAGCGGCCTTGATTTTGCGGTTAACCAGAGCATCGTCTTCCTTATGTATCGCACGTCGTTCCGAATGGCCAATCACAACAAAAGTACATCCCAGTTTCGCCAACATATGACCAGAGATATCACCAGTGAAAGCGCCACTTGTCTCTGGTGAAAGATCCTGTGCTCCGTATTGCAATCGTAGGCGATCGCCATCAACAAGGGTCTGGATAGAACGGATATCTGTAAAGGGAGGAATGATCGCAACGTCGACCGCGTCGAAATCCTTATCATCGAGTGAGTAGACCAGTTTTTGAGCAACTGCTATCGCCTCAAGGTGATTGAGGTTCATCTTCCAGTTACCTGCCATTAGCGGCTTACGCATGATGTGCTCCTTTGTTAATTGCTTGTTTAAAAATTAAAGATCAAGTGCGGTTAGACCGGGAAGTTCTTTGCCTTCTAAATATTCCAGCGAGGCGCCACCACCGGTTGAAATGTAACCAAATTGGCCATCGCTAAACCCTAGTGCGCGAACCGCCGCTGCTGAGTCTCCACCACCAACGACTGAGATGCCAGTGACTTCCGTGAGAGCTTGTGCCACAACTTTTGTACCGTTGGCAAATGATGGAAATTCAAAAACACCCATTGGACCGTTCCAGAAAACTGTCTTGCAACCCTTAATGGCATCTGCGAATGCAGTCGCAGAATCTGGACCGATATCAAGTCCCATCTGATCTGCCGGTATCGAATCTGCTGCAACTAAAGTCGCAGCAGCATCTGCAGCAAATTTCGGGGCAACGATAATGTCGGTTGGCAATACAAGTTTTACACCAGATTCAGATGCTTGTTTAATAAGTCCTTTCACAGTTTCAACCAGATCGGTTTCAACAAGTGATGTACCGATCTCTTTCCCTTGTGCAGCCAAGAAGGTGAAAACCATTCCACCACCGATAGCCATTACATCAACCTTGCCAAGCAGGTTAGCGATAACTCCGATTTTGTCAGAAACTTTCGCTCCCCCGAGAACTACTCCGTATGGGCGCTCTGGGTTCTGCGTTAACTTCTTAAGTACTTCGACTTCTGCAGCGACGAGCGTTCCGGCAACATGCGGAAGAAGCCTAGGTAGATCGAAGACGGATGCGTGTTTGCGATGTACTGCACCGAAACCATCGCCTACATAAACATCCGCCAAGGTTGCTAACTCTTTAGCAAGTTCTGAACGCTCTGATTCTTCTTTCGAAGTTTCGGCGGCTTCAAAACGAATATTTTCCAGCAACAAAACTTGACCGGCCTGA
>CAITKS010000226.1 GCA_903893085.1 uncultured Actinomycetes bacterium
AGGTTGCCTATGAAGTTCTTTGTCGTCGCCATCACATGCGCCAAGTGACCGCCAGGGCATCACGCGCCGGACACACTTCACCAATGCCTTTGCCATTTACCGAAGACAACGAAAGCACTAAGGGAGAGAAAAAATGAAAGTACGTGGATACGCTGCAATGCAGGCTCAGGCGAATATGACACCTTGGGAATTTGAGCGAAGAGATCTTGGAGCTCACGATGTCAGCCTAGATATTAAGTATTCAGGTATTTGTCACTCAGATATTCACCAAGTTCGCGAAGAGTGGGGACCTGCGATTTTTCCTATGGTGCCAGGACATGAAATTGCTGGGATTGTTTCGCAAATAGGCGCTTCAGTTACGAAGTTTAAAGTGGGCGATCGGATCGGTGTTGGTGTTTTCGTTGACTCTTGCCGTAAATGTCCATCGTGCCTAAAAGGTTTGCAGCAATACTGCATTGAAGGAATGACGGGAACATATAACCAACTCGAGCGCGATGGTAAGACTCCTGCAATGGGCGGTTACTCAAACATCATGGTCGTAAATGAAGATTATGCCGTCTCAATTCCCGCAAACTTGTCTCTAGATGGTGTTGCTCCACTCTTATGTGCAGGAATAACTCTGTATTCACCAATCAAGCATTGGAAAGCAGGTCCTGGGAAGAGAGTTGCAGTAATGGGACTCGGCGGCCTTGGCCACATGGGCGTTAAGTTCGCTGCAGCAATTGGCGCAGAAGTTACAGTCTTCTCGCACTCACCTGCCAAGGAATCAGATGCGAAAGCAATGGGGGCACATCATTTCGTTTCAACGAAGAACCCAGATTTCAACAAGGGCTATATCAAGCACTTTGATCTGATTCTAAACACGGTTAGCGCTGAGTTGAACATCAACGACTATCTGCAGATGCTCAACGTAGATGGGACTCTTGTCGTCATAGGTCTACCCGGTAAGCCATACGCTGTTGAAGTTGGTTCCTTATTACCTGCACGCAGATCTCTTTCGGGTTCTATGATCGGTGGAATTGCAGAAATGCAAGAGATGCTAAATTTCTGCGGCGAACATAACATTGTCAGCGATGTAGAAGTTATCAAGGCGGATTACATAAATACTGCATACGATCGTACGGTGGCGAGCGATGTCAAATACCGCTTCGTTATCGACGCGACTACTATCTAGATAACTTATTGAAAGTAGTGCAGTACGGAGACAAAAATTGGGGCAATCACAAGTGCCGGCAACAAGTTACCGACTGCAATATCTTTGATCTTTAATAGGCGAAGACCAATGCAAACTAACATTAGGCCACCCGTAATAGTCATGGCATCAATTTGATATCCACTAAGTATGTTGCCAAGACCCAATCCAACTAGCGTCCAAAGCGCTTGGTAGATACCAACCGGTATCGCTGATGCTGCTACTCCCCAACCAAGACTTGCGGCGAAAGCCATGGCAGCAAAAAAGTCGAGACTAGACTTCAAAATCAATTGATCTACACCCGTGGACATACCGTCACTAATTGAACCCAGGATTGCAAGTGGTCCAATAATGAAGAGTAATGACGCCGACACGAATCCTTCGACAAAAGAACTTTCCTCGTGCGCGCCAAATTTCTTGCGGAGAGATTCGCCAATTCCATCGAGTTTGGTCTCAAGATTTAGCGCTGATCCAATTAGCCCACCGATCAAGAGTGATCCAAGAATTGCTAACAAGCTCCAGCCTTTTGGAAGTGCGTCAACATAACGCGTTGTCCACATTGGGGCTAACGCACTAACGGCTCCTAGAATTGTAATAAGTCCCAAAACTTCAGTAATTAAAGTTCGAGTACGCAAAGACATACGGGCCCCGACTAAAACGCCGAGAGCCGCTCCCCCAATAATTGTTGCAATATTTACCGTCGTACCGAATCCAACGAACATTGAGCAAGAATAGACGATCTTTCTAACTAAAATGACTATAAACTCAGCAAATGCATCTGCCAAATGGCTTTCAAGAGATTATCAACCATCTAAAACCCCACAAAACCGTTCCGCAAACGCCATGGCGAGCCAAACATCGCTGGGATTTATCTATTAATCGCGTTTTGATTCTTTTCTTCGGACTTACAATTTTTGGAATTGGTGACGCTTTCGTTGTTCAATCAAATATTGGCAATGCACCGTGGACCGTTTTCGCACAAGGTTTGAGTTTGAAAAGCGGACTTGGATTGGGTTGGGCAACATTTGTTACGGGTTGCGCGGTTCTCTTGCTTTGGATTCCGTTAAAAGAGAGACCAGGATTTGGAACTCTTGCAAATATCGCAATAATTTCTGCTGCTATTCAATTCGGTGTCGACCATCTACCGTTACAAACCAATCTTGTAGGTGGCATCGCTTCGGCACTTTTTGGAATCGCACTTGTTGGTGTCGGCTCATCTCTCTACATCACTTGTGGTTTGGGGCCGGGGCCTCGAGATGGAGCAATGACCGGAATCCACCAGCGAACTGGAATACGAGTCGGCCGAGTCCGCATGGGTATCGAAATTACGGTTCTGATCATCGGCTCTCTCCTTGGTGGCAAAGTTGGGCTTGGCACCGCGCTCTTTGCGCTACTAATTGGCCAAGCCGTGGCAATTTCCTTCGGTGTTGTAGCGCGGCTTACCTCTAAGTAAGAGATTAATCCGCTTGAATTTGCCTATCCCTCGGTCTGTGAGCCGTCATTTCACACGGGGTCGCAACCACCCCCGTTAACAAAATTAGGAAGGTATGTCATGCTCGATAGTTATTTCAAAATATCAGAACGTGGCTCCACAGTAGCGAGAGAAGTTCGTGGCGGAGTCGTCACGTTTTTCACAATGGCCTACATCGTGGCGCTTAACCCTCTAATCATCGGTCTCTCAAAAGATGCTGATGGAAAATACATTGGTGGCGCAGACGCACCCAATCTCGCACTCGTAGCGGCAATGACCGCACTGATGGCCGGCGTTTTAACAATTCTCATGGGAGTAATTGGAAAATATCCACTCGCGCTCGCAACTGGCCTTGGGCTAAACACTTTCGTAGCCGTTGGTATCGCATCAAAGATGACTTGGGCCGATGCCATGGGCCTTGTCGTTCTTGAGGGAATCATTATTACGATTCTTGTACTCACAGGATTTAGAACAGCTGTATTCAAAGCTGTGCCTGCCCAATTAAAGATTGCCATCTCGGTTGGAATCGGATTATTTATCGCACTAATCGGATTAGTCGATGCAGGTTTCGTTCGACGCACAGGAACAGGCCCAGTACCAGTAACACTTGGCGACGGCGGAACTCTCGTAGGTTGGCCAGTCGTGGTTTTTGCTCTTGGTCTCTTTCTTACGATCGGCTTGATCGTCAAGAAAGTAAAAGGCGCGATCCTGATTGGAATAATCATCGCAACTGTTGCGGCAGTAGCGATCGAAACTTCCCTAAAGATCGGTCCATTGTTTAACGGTGCTACCGGAGCGGTGAATCCAAAGGGTTGGAACTTAAACGTGCCTGCTGTGCCAGAGAAAATAGTTGCGACCCCAGACTTTAGTCTTTTCGGTCAATTCAATCTCTTTGGTTCACTGGACCGAGTTCCACTGATCACAGTCATTCTTCTAGTCTTTACTCTTCTTCTCTCTGACTTCTTTGACACAGTTGGAACAGTAACTGCAATTGGTCACGAGTCAGGTCTTGCTGATAAAGATGGAAATGTTGACAACATCGATCGCATCTTGCTCGTGGATTCACTTGCAGCCGTCGCTGGTGGCGCTGGAAGTATTTCATCTAATACTAGCTACATTGAATCAGCCGCTGGTGTTGGTGAAGGTGCACGTACTGGTCTCGCATCTGTCGTTACCGGAATTTGCTTCCTTCTCACCACTTTCTTGGCTCCGTTAGTTGCCATAATCCCTTACGAAGCGGCTACACCAGCGCTTGTAATTGTTGGTTTTCTAATGATGAGTCAGATTAAAGCTATCGATTGGGAT
The DNA here is from genome assembly GCA_903893085.1 of uncultured Actinomycetes bacterium. The sequence goes on from CAITKS010000226.1 coordinate 3,969, forward strand.
GATTACGGGATCGCAATTCCTGCATTCTTAACAATCATCTTGATGCCATTTACCTACAATATTTCAGTAGGTATTGGGGCGGGCTTTGTTACACACGTAGTCATTCGATACATCCAAGGCCGCAGAAAAGAAGTACATCCACTTCTACTTCTTGTATCTGGTTTGTTCATGGTCTACTTCTTATCCTCACCAATTAATATTTGGGTAGGCTAAAGAAAATTTCTAAAGGCTTGGCCTCACAGTTAACTCTGTGGGGCCAAGATTTTTATACCCAGTTGATTCCACTTTTTCCTTCATTTTCTAAAATCTGATTTGGCCGACTGAAGTGTTTCGA
>CAITKS010000227.1 GCA_903893085.1 uncultured Actinomycetes bacterium
AACAGGCAAAGGTGCGGCGGCGCCGAGTGCGGCATGTGACCAAGCCGCTTCAAAGAATTCCTCATTGGTGGCCAACAAATCAATTGTGCGCATCCGGATTCGCTCGTCATCGATAAAAATAACTTCGCTACCAATTGGCATGCGCTGTAAAATTGTTTCAGTTTCATTTATCAAAATCGGAATAAGTGATTCCATGCCTTCGGTTGTTATTCCTTGGGCGATGCGATCTAAAATCTCAAGAGCTGCTGGATATTTCTCTTTTGCTGATTCTGCTCGCTCACGGATTGTTTGGGTTAAGAGAAGTTCGCGGCACGGCAGAACAGATAATTTGCCAACAACCGGTGATGATGTGCGCTGACTGGAGACGTCAAAGAAGCTCATCTCTTCTATTTCATCTCCGAAGAAATCAATACGTACTGGATGTTCGGATAAAGGTAAGAAAAGATCAACGATTCCTCCGCGAACTGCGAATTCGCCCCGCTTTTCAACTAAATCAGTTCGCGTGTATGCCAATTCGGTTAGATGCGTGACCAAAGTTGTCAGATCAACTTCACTTCCGATTTCAAGCGTTTGCAACGGTGCACTTGCTAAATCTGCAATGAATCGATGAATTACTGCACGAATCGGTGCAACCACAATTGTGTGTTCATCCGATGGAGTTTTAAGTGCGGCAAGCGTTGCTAAACGACGTGCGACCGTGTCACTGCGTGGACTCAATCGCTCATGTGGCAAAGTTTCCCAAGCTGGAAATTCCAAAACGTTGGCATGTAGTTCGCGAAGGTCGCTTGCTAAATCTTCGGCGCTGCGGCTAGAGCTTGTGACAATCAAAAGTGGCTTCTCTTTTGCGCGGGCGGCGATCAAAAATGGATAAGTAGCAGCGGGTGAAATGATTTTGCTGGAATCACGCAGGCAGGGTTCGACAGCGGGATCGCTGCTAATCATTGCCACCAATGCGCGCATTCGCTTCTGCCTTCTTCCATTATGTGAGAAAACGGGTTTAACCCCGTTCCCAAAATGGGAGGGGGCTTGATGTGCCAAGTCTAACGCGCATAATCACGTAACTAACTCGCGAGTAATCCTGAGAGGATATGCCAGTGCCAGCAACTCCATCATTTGCCAACGACGATGCGCTCTTGCGCAGCGATGTTCGCAAACTCGGCGACCTTTTAGGGCAATCTTTAGTTCGTCAAGAGGGACAAGATCTTCTTGATTTAGTTGAATCTGTACGCAAGGCCGTTCGAGATGGCGGCGGTATTGAAATTCTTGAAAAACTTTCAGTCGAAGATTCTGTACAACTCGTTCGCGCATTTAGCACTTACTTCCATTTAGCCAACGTTGCAGAACAAGTTCACCGCGCCAGAGTGTTGGCCGAAACTCGCGCTGCCGGGGGATCTTGGCTTAGTCGCGCTATCGATAAGATTGAAGACGCGTACAAAGCGCAAACACCTGGACATACTTTTACTCATGCCGAACTCGAGCAATGGATAAGCGAATTATCCGTGCGTCCAGTTTTCACAGCGCATCCAACTGAAGCTGCGCGTCGTTCAATCCTGAACAAACTTGGCGAAATCGCAAAATTATTGGATGAAGATTTAAATCCGCGCCAAAACGCACGTCTGGCCGAAACAGTTGACCTCTTGTGGCAGACAGATGAACTTCGCCTTGATCGCCCAGAACCGCTCGATGAAG
>CAITKS010000228.1 GCA_903893085.1 uncultured Actinomycetes bacterium
GATGTAGTCGCGTTCTTTTCTAGCAGCCATCTAATTTTCTCCTTGGTTCATTACTTTGAGCTTCTCAATAATTTCGGCATCGCCGACTACGACTAACTTATCTCTTGCTCGTGACATTCCAACATAGAGCACATCGTTCTGGTCATTATCGTCGTGGAACCCGTTCACAGCTAGAACAACTACCGGCCGCTCAAGCCCCTTGAAGCCACCAATCGTGCAGTAGAAAACATCTTCGCCCGCCCATAGGTCCTCCCAATAAGCATCGACATCAGCATCGGCTTGCGCGGCATGCTCGCCGTGTCGCTTTTTGGTTGTAAGCATTGCAATTTCACCCGGATACCAGTGCTCATTATCAGTCAGGTTTGCTACAACATCTTCGGCAGTATCCATAACGCCATCTTCGCCGGCAACTACATATTCAATTTCAAAGGCAAATGGGCCACGAGAAGTTGTTGGTCGCGAAATGAACTTACTTACTGCTTTTGCAATCTGCTGTGAATTTCGCAAATTCTCAGTTAGACGCATGGATGCAAAGAAGCCTTCAGGTGGCGGGCGATGACCAAAGACTGATTGCTGATCATCACCGAATAAAGCCATCTTGCCGTTTACTGGATCCTTGAGCGCAATCTTCAAGGTTTCCCACCACGAAGGCATGAAATCTTGAGCTTCATCGATTACCCAAGCATCAAATTTCTCTTCATCTGCTAACTGGGTTGCCCGCAGAATCAAATCTTCTCTGTATCGATCAATCGGGTCGCCATAGTTTGCTGGATTTCCGGCGCTTGAACCAATCCATTCAGCAAAGCCATGAATTGTGTCTACAAGTGCAATCTGCTCATCTTCGGGCAGCTCAGCATTTTTAGTATTCATATAAGTAACAATGCCGCGATTGAAAGCAAGTATGCCTACGCGCATTCCTTCTTTAGTCCATCGTTTAGCTTGTTCAAAAGCAAGCCAAGTCTTTCCTGACCCGGCTGGACCTTTAACGTAGTAACGATTGTTATCTGAGAGTTGATCAAGTATTAATTCCCGCTCATGTGTTAACCCACGAACAAATTCATAGTTATTTCCAAGCACACCTTCGCGATCTGTTTTCTGTGCAGATAGCGGAATCAAAATCTTCGTTGCGACTTCAACCCATCCATCAAATGATGGCAATGGAAAACTTCTCACACTGGCCAGACGATTACGAATCGCACTCATCGCATAAGACAGATCTCTCTTCTGAATTATTTTATCGATCGGCAAATTTGGATCTCTAACATCCACGATATTGCTATGTGGAAACGCAACCATCCAGTCAGTTCGTAATGTTCCAAGTGACCAGTGTTTATAAACGTAATCACGAAGCGCATATGTATTTCGACGAGCTTGACCTGCTGGATCAATTGCTCGAGAGCCCGAAGGATCTGATTGCATCCATCGCCCTCGTTCAAAAGTGATGTGCGCACTTTTAACCTCAATAATCATCGCGCCATAATCTTTAAGCAGTAGAACTAGATCGATTTCAATATCACCTTCAACCGGGTCGGTCAGGTTTAGATTCGCAAAAAGCGCATCGCCATCAGAAAGCAGTGGCTTTAAAGATTCAAATACTTGCCGCTCGCCCACAGACCGAAAGATTGGGTTCGGGGGATAGATGAAGGCTGCCACCCACGAATTGTGGTTGCCAACGCTTGGCTTGGCTACCCAACGAGCTCACAGCCACCACCCGTCTGCCACAGGTCACCAGGCTCGATTTGAGCCTATAAACCCGACACGCCCCTACAGAAACCCCTAGCCCTACGAACGCATGTTCGAAAATCCTGTGCTAGGTTTCGCTTCCCCCAAAATCAAAGATCCAAAGCCCATCGCACTACAGGCCGCAGCAGCC
>CAITKS010000229.1 GCA_903893085.1 uncultured Actinomycetes bacterium
CAGCTAACTTAGTCGCATCGTTAAAGAGTGAGTGAAGTTGTGGGTATGCCTCAAAGTGTGGGGCCTTGAAATAATCTGTCCAGAGAACCCAGAGGTGCTCTTTAACTTGGTGTGAGCGCTCTTCTTTAATTGCAACAGAACGTGAACGGAAATCAGCATCTGGGTTAGCAGCGTACTTTTCCATGCATGCCTTAACAGATAGAGCTTCGATCTTTGCTTGTGCTGGATCGTAAACGCCACATGGCAGATCGCAGTGAGCGTGAACAGTTACTTTTGGTGTGAAGAAGTTCTTCATTTTCTCTCCTTTGTCGCTACTTGTGTTTATTTCAAATCTTGTATGTGTGAGACTACCGCCCATGAGCGGCTTTGGCATCTTTGGACGGGTCGTCGTTGAGGGCACATCGATGCAGCCGACCTACAACCCACTGGATTGGCTGCTGGTTCACTACGGCTTCTTTGGTAAAAAACACTTATTCATTCGCCTCGGTAATGTGGTTGTTTTAGAACGGGAGAAACAGCCCGGCATTTTCTACATAAAACGTGTTGCCGAGATCGCACTTGATGCAAGTGGTAAAAAAAGTTATTACCTTCGCAGCGATAATGAATCCGGAACAGATTCCAGAACATGGGGATACTTAAGTGAATCGGAAATTGTTGCTAGTGTGATTGGGCGAATAAAAAGGAATTAAACGACTAACGAGTAAATGCTTCGTACATCAAAGCTTTTGCCTCTTCTTCGTGCAAATGGTGGTTGCCAGTTGCAGGAGATGCTGATGCGCGACGAGAAATACGACGGAGCACACGGCTATCGACAGCAGTGCCACCAATAATTTCCGTTGTACTTAAAGCAACGTGTGGCCATGGACCTTGGTTGGCAGGTTCATCTTGAACCCATAACAAGTTCGCATTCGGATGTTTCTTAGCTTCAACTTCCATTTGCGCTACAGGGAATGGATATAAACGTTCGACTCGAACAACGGCGGTACTGGTGTCATTTAACTTGGCACGTTCGGCAACAAGGTCGTGATAAATCTTTCCTGAACAGAAAATCACACGTGATGCGTTATTAACAGTTGGATCACCAATTACCGGCAAGAATGTTCCTGATGTGAAATCACTAATTGAAGATGCGGCAGCGCGAAGGCGCAACATTGATTTCGGCGTAAATACGATCATCGGACGACGCATTGGATTTGCAGCGTGGAAGCGCAACAAGTGGAAGTAAGAAGCAGGAGTTGATGGTTGCGCGATTGTCATGTTCTTCTCTGCAGCGAGTGATAAGAAGCGTTCAATGCGCGCAGATGAGTGATCCGGACCTTGGCCTTCGTATCCGTGTGGCAGAAGCAAGACAACGGAAGAACGCTCGCCCCACTTTTGCAGCGCTGAAGAAATAAACTCATCGATTACGGTCTGTGCGCCGTTGGCAAAATCTCCAAACTGACCTTCCCAAAGAACAAGCGCCTCAGGACGAGCAACGGAATATCCGTATTCAAATCCCATTGCGGCATATTCAGATAGAAGTGAATCAATTACAAAGAATTGGTTCTTATCTGCAATTAGCGAAGAAAGTGGAGTCCATTCAGAACCATTTTCTTTATCAATGATTACCGCATGGCGATTGCTGAAAGTTCCGCGGCGAGAATCTTGGCCCGCCAAGCGAATTGGACGACCTTCTTTAAGTAGAGAACCGAAGGCGAGCATTTCACCGGTTGACCAGTCAATTGTGGCGTCGTTAATTGATTCTGCGCGCTTTTGCAATTGTGGCAACAACTTAGGATGAACGTTAAATCCTTCTGGAACTGCAACCTGCGTTGCTGCTATCTCACGAATTAAAGGCTCAGAGATAAATGTTGGAACATCTTCGGCGTTAGGAACGATAGGTGGCTGGAAGTTTGGATCGTGCTCTTCTTCGTAATTAGCAACCGATGCATAAACTTGCTCTAGTTGCACTTGGTAATCACGCGCCAACTTTTCCGCTTCATCTGG
>CAITKS010000230.1 GCA_903893085.1 uncultured Actinomycetes bacterium
GAAATTTACGAACATATGTTAAATAAATATGTAAAAAATGATTCAAAAGAATTAGGACAATATTTTACACCAAGAAAATTAATGAAATTAATTTTATCATATAAAAAAGAAAGAATTAATGAATTATTTTTAAAAATTAATAAAAAAGATAAAATTACAATTTGCGATCCTTGTATGGGGACTGCAGGTTGGTTAGTATCTGGATATAATATGTTTAATGATAATTTTAAAAATAGATTAAATGTGTCTGGCGGAGAAGTTGAACCAGAAACATTTCAATATAGTTTAATGAATATAATTTTAACACTTCATAGATTTCCTGATGATGTTCATTGTAATAGTAGTTTAACACATGTTAATAAAAATAAACATCATTTAATATTAACAAATCCACCATTTAATTCAAAGAAACAAATTAAATTTGAACAAATAGAAAAAAATTTTAAAAATGATGAATATACTACTGATAATAAAATTAATATAAATGATATTTATGAATTAAAGAAAGATGATCCACCAATACAATTTTTAGAATTAGATACATATAAATTAGAAGAAAATGGTATGTGTATAATTGTATTACCATATGGTGAATTTTTTTCAGGTAATTCATTTTCTAAAACAAGAACACATTTTCTAAAAACAGTAAATATAACAGATATTATATTAGTAAGTTTGCGGTGGCCGGCAAACATCGCCGCTTCCCAATTGCTGCCCTCTTGTAATTCGCCATCACCCATAATTACAAAAGAACGGCTGCCATTTTTTGCTAACTGCGCGCCAATTGCGGTACCAACGGCGATTGGGAAGCCGTGGCCAAGTGGACCAGTATTTGATTCAACACCAGGAACTTTGTTGCGATTTGGGTGTCCATTTAGCTTACTTAAAGGTTTGGCAAAAGTTTTTAGATCTTCAACTGGGAAAAAGCCGCGTAAAGCCAACGTTGAATAAAGTGCAACTGCGGCATGACCTTTACTTAGGATTAAACGGTCGCGATCAGCTTTATTTGGTTCTTTCGGGTCAACTTTTAACACAGCGCCAAAGAGAGTTGCCAAAATATCTGTGACAGAGAAGTCGCCACCTATATGGCCCATTCCTGCGCCTTTAATTGTGTGAAGAATTTGTATGCGGATCTCACGCGCTAAATCTGATGTTTGCTGAGTATCTATCGCCATAGTGCCTTAACTCTATGCGTATTTACGCTCAGGTCAAAGCCGATCTTGGTAATTACTAATTTTTACTTGTTCTGTACTCTTAGCGCTATGAATGACAAGGTCGCAACACCAGAAGTAACGAATGCTCGCCCTTACGATGTTGCACCTCCAACTCAGTATGCAGAATTTATGCGCACAGGTTGGGCGCCATCAAACCTTGAAGGGTTGCAACCGCTAGAAGTTGTAACGTATGCATTCACTCGCCGCCAGGTTTTATCTGCGGCATTTCCAAATATTCGCTTGGTGCTTCCTGCTGGAAATTATAAAACTCGCTCAAACGATACTGAGTACGTGTTTCGTCCACACAGCGCATTTGCATATTACGCCGGAGTGCAAGGTGCTGACGCTGTTCCAGATTCAGTACTGGTAATGGAACCAAATGAATCGGGAGGGCATGATTCTTATCTTTACTTGCACCCACGTTCAACTCGCGAAACTGATGCTTTTTATACCGATCGCAAGTATGGAGAACTTTGGGTAGGTCGCCATTTCACACTTGATGAAGCAAATACTGTCTATCAGATAGAAACACGTGATATCGAAAAGATTGAAGATTTGCTACGTTTTAGCAAAGAAACACTTCTCGTTCGCGGGGAAGATGCTTTAACGGATAAATTGATTTCTAAGCATGCCCGTGAAGCTGAATTTCTAACATTCACATCCGAGCAACGTCTTGTAAAAGATGAGTACGAAGTTGCCGAACTGCAAGCAGCTGTAGATGCAACAGGTCGTGGATTTAGCGATGTAATTGCAGCAATGCCGGCAGCGGCCGATCATCCACGCGGTGAAAGAATTGTGGAAGGTGCATTCTTTGGACGTGCTCGCCTAGAAGGCAACGACATTGGTTATACGACCATTGCTGCCGCTGGCTCGCATGCCTGCGTTTTGCACTGGATTCGAAATGATGGCGCAGTCCGCAACGGAGAACTGTTGTTGCTCGATGCTGGCGTTGAAATGGATTCGTATTACACAGCAGATATAACTCGTACTTTGCCGGTCAATGGAAAATTTACGCCTGCGCAACGCACCTTATATATGTTGGTTTATGAGGCTCAGTTAGCAGGCTTTGCCGCGGTTAAGCCGGGAGTTCAATTCCTAGAAATCAATCGCGCGGCACAACGAGTTCTGGCTCAAGGTTTGGCAGACATGGGCGTTCTAACTATTTCTGCTGAAGAGTCAATGCAACCAGAAGTTGGTCTGCATCGTCGTTGGACTTTGCACGGGGTTAGCCATCATTTAGGTCTTGATGTCCATGATTGCGAACATGCTCGACAAGATATGTATCGCGACGGTGTTTTGCGTGAAGGAATGGTTTTAACTGTAGAACCAGGACTTTATATCCAACCTGATGATGAACTATTTGCTCCTGAATATCGTGGAATCGGTATCCGTATCGAAGATGATGTTGTTGTGACAGCCGATGGATGTCGCAATTTAAGTGAATACATCCCGCGCCATCCTGATGCAATTGAAGCCTGGATGGCCTCAATTCTTAACTAGCTATCTGCAATCCTAAGTAAGCAGCCAGCAAACCAAAGCCAAGTGAGAGAACTAGGTTTATTGTTATTTCGCGATAACGCTTAAGTTCAAAGCCTAAATAGATATCAAGCATGAAAGTTGACCAAGTTGTGAACGCTCCGGCAAATCCAACTGCCAATAAATCATAAACAGTTTCGGACTTGGTGAAGGTTAGACCGATTACAAATGATCCAAGTACATTTACAAGAAATATTCCGTACGGCTTATCGGTGAATTTTCTGATGTATTGATCAATTGCAAAGCGCGCTGGTGCGCCAATAGCTGCGCCTAAAATAATATATAGGGTACTCATTTACGCACCGGAATTAACTTGCGGCTAAGCGGCAAGACAATAAGAACGATTAACAGACTTAAGAAAACATTTTCTGCCAAGAATAGTGCGCCACCTGAAATTGGTTCAACAACCTGCACAGTTACTGCAGAGAATGTGGTCATGCCGGCACAGAAGCCAGGTAATAAAAGATGGCGAAGTTCGGTTACACCACGGCGTTCCATCAAAACCAAGAGAGCGCTAGCAAATGCCACACCAATTAGGTTTGCGGCGAGCGTTCCGTTTCGATCATCTGGGATCGCAAGAGATAAACCAAAGCGAACTAAAGTTCCTGCTACACCGCCGATGGCAACAAGTAGCAGTGACTTCATATCTAGTTGCGCTTTTCTCTCTTTAACAGCCCTGCAAACATGCGAGCTGGATCGTATTTAATATCAACAACACGTTCTTTCATTGGAATGATTGCATTATCGGTGATCTTGATGTGCTCTGGGCAAACTTCAGTACAGCACTTGGTGATGTTGCACATTCCAAGGCCGTGCTCTTCCTGAGCGGTGCGCTTGCGGTTTTTCAACATATCAAGCGGGTGCATATCTAATTCTGCGATGCGGATAAAGAAACGTGGACCAGCGAAAGATTTCTTATTCTCTTCGTGATCACGAATTACGTGACAAGTATCCTGACATAAGAAACATTCGATGCATTTGCGGAACTCTTGAGAACGCTCAACATCCACCTGTTGCATTCGAGCTTCACCTGGCTTTAGATCTTTAGGTGGCTCAAATGCTGGAATCTCCATCGCTTTCTTGTAGTTAAAGGAGACATCGGTGACCAAATCTTTAATCACAGGAAATGCGCGAAGTGGTGTAATAGTGATCGTTTCATCTTCACCGTATGCAGCAACTTGAGTCATACAAGCCAAGCGAGGCTTTCCATTAATTTCCATAGAACAAGACCCACACTTGCCTGCTTTACAGTTCCAACGAACCGCTAAATCTCCCATTTGGGTGGCTTGTACGCGATGAATGACATCGAGAACAACTTCGCCTTCGTTGGCTTCTACCTGAACATCCTGTAGTCCACCGTCAGTTGCATCCCCTCGCCAGATGCGAAGATTTATTTTGCGCGCCATTAGTTGGAACCGCCTTTCGCAACTTCATCCGGTGTCATGTATTTCTTTAGCTCCTCAACTTCGAAGAGATCAAATAACTCTTTTGGCATAAATGGCAGCGCTTGCTTTCGCACCGTTACTTGGTTGCCATCAAATGATGAGATGTGATTGAACTGGCGCCAATCTGAATTCATGCCAGGGAAATCATCGCGTGTGTGACCACCGCGAGATTCTTCGCGACCAATTGCAGATTTTGCAGTGCTTTCTGCAACTAACAACATATTGTCTAAGTCGAATGCCAAGTGAAATCCTGGGTTGAACTTTCTTCCACCAGAGACCGCGACGTTAGCGCTGCGCTTGCGAATATCTGCAATCTTTTCAATTGCATCTTTTAGTTCTTCGCCAGTGCGAATTATGCCGACTAAGTTGTGGGTTACTTCCTGCAGTTCGGCGTGAAGTGCGTAAGAATTTTCTCCACCGCTGCGTGCAAAAGGCGCATCAATTCTTGCTGCGGCCGCTGCAACTGTTGCTTCGCTTACTGGCGCTGCAGTCGTCTGCTTAACGTAAGCGGCTGCGCCCATTCCTGCACGGCGACCGAATACCAAAAGATCCGAAAGTGAATTTCCGCCAAGACGGTTTGAACCGTGCATTCCTCCAGCAACTTCGCCAGCTGCATATAAGCCTGGAACACCGACTGCTGCTGCAGTATCTGGTTCTACTTCAACGCCGCCCATCACGTAGTGACAAGTTGGGCCAACTTCCATTGGCTCCTTTGTAATGTCAACGCCGGCTAATTCATAGAACTGGTGCCACATAGATGGCAGGCGCTTCTTAATAATTTCTGCAGATAGACGCTTTGAAACATCTAGGAATACTCCACCGTGTTCGGTTCCGCGGCCTGCTTTGACTTCAGAGTTAATTGCGCGCGCAACTTCATCGCGAGGCAATAACTCTGGTGGGCGACGGTTGTTATCTTGATCTTCATACCAACGATCGGCTTCTGCTTCATTGTCTGCATACTTATCTTTGAAAACATCTGGAATGTACTTAAACATGAAGCGCTCACCATTTGTATTGGTAAGAATTCCACCTTCACCGCGAACGGATTCAGTAACCAAAATTCCACGAACAGATGGTGGCCAAACCATTCCGGTGGGGTGGAATTGCAAAAATTCCATATCAACTAAATTGGCGCCAGCTTTTAGAGCAAGTGCGTGGCCATCGCCAGTACCTTCCCAAGAGTTAGAAGTAATCTTGAAAGTCTTACCAACGCCACCAGTTGCGATGATGACTGCAGGTGCTTCAAAGAGAACTTCTGATCCTGATTCGCGCCAGTAACCATAGGCGCCAGCAATCTTGCCGTTCTCTTTCAAAATTTCAGTGATTGTCAGTTCAGAAAAAACTTTAATGTGTGATTCGTATTCGCCGTGTTCGCGCTTATCTGCTTGTTGCAGCGCAACGATTTTCTGTTGCATTGTGCGGATTAGTTCTAGGCCGGTGCGATCTCCAACGTGTGCAAGGCGTGGGTATTCGTGGCCGCCGAAGTTACGTTGGCTGATCTTTCCTTCTTTGGTGCGATCAAAGAGCGCGCCCCACATTTCAAGTTCCCAAATGCGATCTGGAGATTCTTTGGCGTGAAGTTCTGCCATACGGAAATGGTTTAGGAACTTTCCGCCGCGCATTGTGTCGCGGAAGTGGACTTGCCAATTATCGTTCGAATTGGCATTGCCCATTGATGCAGCAGCACCGCCTTCGGCCATAACTGTGTGAGCTTTTCCAAATAAAGATTTACAGATGATGGCAACACGTAGGCCTGATTCACGTGCTTCGACGGCTGCGCGCAATCCAGCGCCGCCTGCACCAATTACCAAAACGTCGTACTTGTGACGCTCTAGCGCTGATTTATCAGTAGTCATATCTATTGGCATCCTTTAGAAGAAGTAGAAATTGGTCCAGGCGCCAGTTGCAACTTGGCGAACATAGATATCGGCGAATGCAACTGCGGCAAGTGAGTACCAAGCAAATTGTTGGTGTGAATGGTTAAGTACTGAAACCCAACTCCACAACTTGTAACGAACCGGGTGTTTAGAGAAATGCTTCAAACGTCCGCCGATAGTGTGGCGGCAAGTGTGGCAAGACAATGAATAGAACCAAAGAAGTGTTGAGCTAACTACCAATACAAGTGAACCTACGCTCATATGTCCCCATTGGCCTTCAACGTTCTTGAAGGAAATGATCGCGTCATAAGTGAGGAATACGTTAAATACCAATCCTGCGTAGAAGAACCAGCGATGTGCATTTTGCAAAATTAGTGGTGCGCGGGTTTCTCCGGTGTATTTCGTGTGAGGTTCAGCAACTGCGCATGCAGGTGGTGATAACCAGAATGCGCGGTAATAAGCCTTGCGATAGTAATAACAAGTCATTCGGAAACCGAGCGGGAAGATCAAAATGATTAGCGCTGGTGAAAGCGCAAAGTTAAGTACTTCTGCACTAACTGGGGTCCAACCAAAAATTGTTGCTTCAGGTACACATGCTTCAGAAAGGCACGGAGAATAGAAAGGTGAAATTAAATGATCTTTGTAATAATTCGCACCTTCAAATGCACGAAACGTTGCGTAGACGATAAAACTAAATAGAACTCCAAAGGTAATTGCAGGTTGTAACCACCACTTGTCTGTGCGAAGCGTGCGCTCTTTAATCTTGGCGCGCGTTGGAGAAAAAACTCCCGACATTTCTACCCCTTTAGGCCCTTTGCAGGATTGTTGTTCACTAAGGAGAAGTGTGCGCTTCTAAGGCAAAAGTGGCTAGGCATAACCCCGCAGGCGGGCTATGAGGTCAGCCACAACTTCAATAAAAATGGCGGAGGGCGTGGGATTTGAACCCACGAAACTTTCGTTTGCCGGTTTTCAAGACCGGTGCACTCGGCCGCTATGCGAGCCCTCCGTGGGAGAGATTACCCGAAGTTCTCGGGTACTAAAAATCGACGCTAATTACTGCGGAAGTTCGAGGAGCTTTTCAATAATTATCGCCACACCATCTTGATTGTGAGGTGGTGCAACATCTTTAGCATTTGCTGGTCCCGCATGATGGCCATCGATCATTGCATATGAGCGTCCGCACCATTGCAGCATTGAGAAATCATTTGGGTTATCCCCGAATGAAACACAATCTGCTGCTTCAATTCCGATTCGCGCCGCCATCTTTGCCAACGTTTCGCCTTTAGAAACACCGAGTGCAGAAATTTCAAGAAGCGAATCATTGGTTGCCGAATGCGTGACATTTACGATTCCTTGTAACGCAGGAGTTGCTAGCGCCAACATTTCATCGGCAGATATTTCTTGTTGTGACAAGCGAGCCAATAACTTAAGCGCTGGTCTATTTGTAACCGAATCGATTGTGTCAACGCCGACGTTATCCATTCCGATATCCCAACGTGGGATGTATGCCTTCTCGCGATGAAAATGATCATTGGATTCGACTGCAAAGGAAACGTTTGGAATTGTCTTCCGCAATAC
>CAITKS010000231.1 GCA_903893085.1 uncultured Actinomycetes bacterium
GAAGAGCGTTTCGGTGTAAAGATTCCAGATGAGAAAGTAACTGAACTCGCAACAGTAGGAGATGCAGTTAACTTCATCGTTAACGCTGCCGCATAAGTAATTTCATGTCTCAGCGTCGCGTAGTCGTCACAGGTCTTGGTGTAACTACTCCACTTGGTGGAGATGTTGCATCGACTTGGGCCGCGCTAATCGCCGGCACGAGCGGAGTCCGTCTACTAACTGAAGATTGGCGCGAACTCCTGCCCGTGCATTTTGCAGCACGCGTTGCTACAGAGCCAGCGGATCAAATGGAACGTGTAGAAATGCGCCGCCTTGATCGCTCGGAACAATTTGCACTGATCGCATCCCGCGAGGCTTGGAAAGATGCGGGCGCACCAGAGCTCGATAAAGAAAGACTTGGCGTTGTAATCGCATCAGGCATCGGTGGCGTGATCACTTTGCTCGATCAGTTCGATAATTTGAAAGAGAAAGGTGCGCGCGGTGTAAGCCCGCATACCGTTCCGATGTTGATGCCAAATGGACCGGCTGCAAATGTTGGTCTAGAACTTCAAGCCAAAGCAGGCGTACACACACCTGTTAGCGCATGCGCATCGGGCGCTGAAGCAATTGGTTATGCACTTGAAATGATTCGAAATAATCGTGCCGACGTTGTTGTTAGCGGTGGTGTCGAAGCTGCGATTCATCAACTGCCAATGGCGGGTTTCGCATCTATGAAAGCTCTTTCAACTCGTAACGATGCACCAGAGCGTGCATCCCGTCCCTACGATGTTGATCGTGATGGCTTTGTATTGGGCGAAGGTGGCGGAGTCTTAATCCTCGAAGAGTACGAACATGCCAAAGCGCGCGGTGCCAAGATTTACTGCGAATTAGTAGGACAAGGTCTTTCATCTGATGGATATCACATTGCAGCACCGGACCCAGATGGTTCTGGCGTTCAGCGCGCAATTAAATTTGCCTTGGCCGATGCCAAACTTTCTACCAAAGATATTGTTCACTTAAATGCGCACGCAACATCAACGCCAGCTGGAGATGTTGCGGAAGCAAACGCACTTCGTTTAGCGCTTGGAAAAGATTCTGATCATGTTGCAGTATCTGCAACTAAATCAATGACCGGACATTTACTTGGCGGAGCCGGTGCAATTGAATCTATATTTATTGTTAAAGCGCTACAAGAACGCCTTGCTCCCCCAACAATTAATATTGAAAATTTAGATCCAGCAGTGACAATCGATGTGGTTCGAGACACACCACGCCAACTTCCTGCGGGACAGATAGCCGCGCTTAATGATTCCTTTGGTTTCGGCGGTCATAACGTTGTATTGGCTTTCGCCACTCTATAAACTCTTTTGTTATGGTCCACAAAGAGGTTGACCCACGCGATCCATTATTGCGAATCCAACGCCTGCTAGATCCAGGAACTGATTCGCTTCTTGTCGAACGCACAGATTGCGGAATGATCGCAGCAACAGGAAGTATCAAGAGAAATAAAGTAGTTGTCTTTGCATCCGATGCCACAATAAAAAGTGGAGCACTTGGTGTTGCAGGTTCACAAGTAATTATCAGCGCCTACCGCGAAGCGATGGCTAAGCAATTGCCAATTATCGGTATCTGGCACTCTGGTGGAGCGCGGTTAAGTGATGGCGTTTCATCGCTAAATGCTTTCGGTGAAGTATTTCAATCAATGATTTTAGCTAGCGGTCGAATTCCACAGTTATCACTTGTACTAGGACCAACGGCAGGTGGTGGCGCATACGGACCAGCGTTAACAGACATCGTTGTACTTGCACCAGAAGGCCGCATCTTTGTAACTGGTCCAGACGTTGTTAAATCTGTAACGGGTGAAGATGTAGACATGGCATCCCTTGGTGGACCCGAGGCGCACAGTAAAAATAGCGGCGTCGCACATGTGATTGCATCCTCTGAACAAGAAGCATTCGATGAAATTCGTGATGTAACCGCACTCTTTGCCAATCAAGGACACATGGATACAGATCTTAAGGATTTAGATTTATCTGTCTTTGTTCCACCGGTTTCTAAGCGAAGTTATGAAGTACATCCGCTAATCGATGCGATTTTGGATGTAGATGGCGAAAAACTAGAACTGCTTCCCGTGTGGGCAGAAAATATGTCGACGGTACTCGGTCGCTTTGGTGGTCGCACTGTTGGTGTGATCGCAAATAATCCCGCACATATCGGTGGAGTCCTTGATTCTGCGGCAGGAGAAAAAGCGGCGCGCTTTGTGCGTACATGTGACGCGTTTGGAATTCCGTTAATTGTTATCGCAGATGTAACTGGATTCTTACCGGGTGCCGGTCAAGAATGGGAAGGCGCTGTAAGACGTGGTGCCAAGTTATTGCACGCTTTTGGTGAAGCAGTTGTTCCACGCGTAACCCTGATTACGCGGCGCGCATACGGTGGCGCATTTGTGGCGATGAACGC
>CAITKS010000232.1 GCA_903893085.1 uncultured Actinomycetes bacterium
ATGCACTTCGCGTGGGGCGCGGGCTTTATCACCTCAACTAAAACCCTGCGGTAGCCTTTACCTATATGAGCGCTCCAGTTGCAATATATGAACCATTTCGTGCAGGTCTGCCACCACTTGGTGCTTACCTTCGCTCGCTTTGGGCACGCCGCTCATTTATTGCTGAATTTTCACGTTCTGAACTTCGTGAACAGAATTATGGTTCAGTCTTTGGTCAACTTTGGCTAGTTCTAAATCCATTACTGCTATCTGGCGTCTATTTCTTATTGATCTACATAATTGGTGGCCAGAGTGATTCAACCCGCTATGGACATTTAACTGCCAGTCTTTTCTTATTCTATTTAGTAAGCAACAGCCTTACTGGCGGGGTTAAATCAATTACTGCGGGGCAGCGCTTGATTTTAAATACCGCATTCCCGCGAATTATGTTGCCTATATCGGCGATGGTTATTGCTCTCTTTAAATTTGTACCAACCCTTGCAGTCTTTTTCGTAATGCGAACCGTTCTGGGCCTTGATTATTCATGGCAGATGTTCTGGGCGATTCCCGTAATTTTAATTGCTCTGCTGATGGGTCTAGGCATGGCAATTTTGATTTCCTGCATAAATGTTTACTTCAGAGATATCGCAAGTTTCCTGCCTTACATGACACGCAGCCTTTTGTATTTATCTCCAATTCTTTATCAAGCCAGTGATCTATCAGATAAATTGCGAAGCTTTGAAATCGCGAACCCAATCTTCTATCTGTTAGATGCATGGTCTCAGGTCATGGTTTTCGCGCAGACTCCCGATCTGTTTTCACTTCTGCACAGCTTGGCTTGGGCGCTAGCGATATTTATAATCGGCACTTATTTCTTTTTATCTAGGGAGCGTGATTTCGCTGTCCGCCTCTAATTCTCAAAACTCAACTCACGCCATGCACGGCCTGGCGGTATCTGTTCAAAACGTTGGTCTGACATATACAACCTCAATAGATAAGCGTCCAACTTTAAAAGCGCGCCTAAAGTCACTTGGTCGCGGTAAAAAACACACCAGAGTTGTTAACGCACTCAGCCAAGTAAACCTTGATGTTCATTACGGAACAGTCCTTGGAGTTATAGGTTCGAATGGTGCTGGTAAATCTTCACTTATGCGCGTAATTTCTGGAATTGTTCCTCCATCACAAGGCCGCGTCGAAGTTCACGGCTCTGTCAGCACACTCCTTGCCCTTGGTGTTGGATTTAATCCATCGATGACTGGCCGGGCAAATGTTTACCTTGGCGGATTAGCCGCCGGTATGTCTCGCGCTGAGATAGATAACCAATTTAATGCGATTGCCGACTTCTCCGAACTGGGAGATGCCATTGATGCGCCAATGCGCACATATTCATCAGGAATGTATGCGAGGTTGGCATTTTCAGTTGCTGCAACTGTGGAACCTGACATTTTAATTGTTGATGAAGCACTCAGTACAGGCGATGCGCACTTTAAAGAGAAGAGCCTTAATCGCATCAAGGAATTGCGTTCGGCAGATCGGGCGCTAATTTTGGTCAGCCATGCCATGGCAACAATTGAAGATGTATGTAATGAAGTTGCTTGGCTTCATCAAGGAAAGCTAATGGCGCGCGGCAATCCAGCAGAAGTAATTAAGCAATACCGTGAATTTACCAACGCTGGAAAGAGCGCGGCTGCAAATGAGGATGTTTAAGCGATTCTCGTTCACTGTATCAATTGCTCTTTTATTCTCAACTCTTCCAAATACTGCACATGCCGTCGATATTCCAGCGAGTTTTTCTTTTTCTGGAAGCGGATATGGCCACGGCGTCGGCATGAGTCAGATTGGTGCGCGCGCAAAAGCTTTGGCTGGTGAGTCTGCTACTGCAATCTTAAATTATTACTACAGCGGTACATCGGTAGAAACAACAACAGATACGCAAATATTACGTATCAATATTGGCCATTTGTTAACTTCTGCAAAGATAAAGAGTGATTCCGCTGGTTCAATTTTTTCACTTTATTCAGGCGATGTCCCAGAGACGGGAACTGCACCGGCAATTCTGAATTACCCAAGTAAGACAACCCTAAATTTAACTTTAGATAACGGCCAGATTTCGATGTCAACAACTCGTGGATCTAAAACCACACAAATTGCGACGGGAACTGTCTTTACCTTGCGGTGGAGCGGTACTCGATACATGGAAGGAGCGCCGGCAGTTCTCGCAGTAACTACCAATAACGTAGTAAATAGATACCGTCATGGCCAAATGCAATTTAAGGTTGTCAAAGATAAGTTATTGGGAAAACGGATTGAGATAATAAATTCAGTTAGATTGCAAGACGAGTATTTGTGGGGGATAAGTGAAGTTCCTTCCTTATGGCCAACTGCGGCACTTCAGGCGCAAGCGATCGCTTCCCGCACTTATGCAATAGCAAAGTCGGTTCGAATTCGTACTGCGTGTGATTGTCATTTATATGGCTCAATAAGTGATCAAACTTTTGCTGGCTATGCCAAAGAAGGAGAACCGAAGTTTGGGCAACTATGGAAGAACGCGGTAAACAGCACCGTCGGACAGATTATTACTTACGCAGGACTGCCGATAACTGCTTACTTCTCATCATCTAGTGGTGGCGTAACCGAAACTTCAGAACATGCGTGGGGAACCGCAACTGCTTATACACAAAGCGTTTCGGATACAGCCAGCGTTGACTTGGTGCTAAACCCACGATTTGCAACATGGACCAGGCAGATTCCGCAATCGGTGATTGCCGCAGCATTTGCTTTAAG
>CAITKS010000233.1 GCA_903893085.1 uncultured Actinomycetes bacterium
ACTGCACGTAACCGGTGGCCTAATTGCGTTCTTAATCGTTTTGGTCCGCGTTTCAAAAGCGCGACGCTTCACCCATAACCAAGCAACAACAGCGATAGTTGTTTCGTACTACTGGCACTTCGTTGACGTTGTTTGGATCGCTCTATTTTCTGCCATCTATCTAATTAAATAAGACTACGAAGAAGAAACGGAAATCATCTTGAAGCGTCTCTCTAGATTTCGCAGACATCGCTCAGTAGCACCACTTCTGATGGTGCTTGCGCTGCTGTCAATCGGAACCACTTTCTCGGTCGCCGGTGCAGCAACTAGCGATCCAATCTCTGCAGCTGAAAGAAGCGCTTTGATCGAAGAAGGCAAGCAACTCTTTCTAAAGGGTTGTTCTTCATGCCATGGAATCAACGCTGAAGGTGGCGCAATTGCACCTTCACTAATTGGAGTTGGCGCCGCATCAGTTGATTTCCAAGTTGCAACAGGTCGTATGCCAATGGCAGATATGAGCGTCCAAGCAATGCGCAAAGACCCGGTCTATAACGAAAAACAGGTTGAAGCCCTAGTCGCATATGTTTCATCACTTGCTCCCGGTCCAGGAATTCCTGGCGAAGAACATTTGAATTATGAACGCGATGGTTCTACTGCCGAAGGTGGCGAACTCTTTCGTACAAACTGCGCAATGTGCCATAACTTTGCTGGACAAGGTGGCGCGCTAACTCAAGGTAAATACGCACCATCAGTTATGGGTGTATTGCCTCGCCATATTTACGAAGCGATGATCACAGGACCACAGTCCATGCCAGTGTTTTCCGATAAGACGATCACACCAGAAGAGAAACTTTCAATTATTAAATGGATAAAAGCGGCTGAAGCTGAACCACAATTAGGTGGCGCCGCACTTGGACGAGTTGGACCCGTGACAGAGGGATTATTAGTTTGGACTCTTGGACTTGGACTGCTTGTTGGTGTTGCAGTCTGGCTAGCGATGAAGGCGAGATAGTTAAATCATGTCTAATGAAATCGAAGCTATAAAAGATCCAGGCTTACCTGCGCACGTTCATCGTCGCGCCGATACTGATCCCAAGGCCGCTGCTAAGGCTGAACGCCAGGTAGCAATTCTTTTCTTGCTATCAGCACTTGGCACACTTACTTTGATTGGTTCTTACTTTTTTATTCCGGAAGATGTCTTCATCTTCTTCCCAGTTTTAGGAAATACAAATGCGCATCAACTTTTCTTAGGTCTGGGAATGGCCGCCTCCCTATTCTTCATTGGAATGGGCGCAATTCATTGGGCTAAGACGCTTATGCCTGATGAAGAAGTTATCGTCCAGCGCCATGAGTTTCGCTCCGAAGATGAAGATCGCGCAGATCTAATTGCAACGGCAAAGGCAGGCGCCGCTGCAGCCGGACTAGGACGTCGTTCACTGATTAAAAGATCACTTGGACTTTCACTTGGCTTAGTCGGTTTGTCACCACTTATTTTGTTACGCGATTTAGGTCCGTTGCCGGGTGATGAACTTAAAAAGACATCCTGGAAAGCTGGCACTCGACTTGTGACAGATCCAGGTGACCGCTTTATTCGCCCAGAGGATCTAGAAGTTGGAGCCGTTGCTCAAACACTTCCGCAAATTGGCGAGGGTGTGCACCGAAAGCTTTCTGACATTGGCAAAGATGCAGTGCTATTGATTCGCTTGCGTCCTGAAGAATTTAATCTTGATGCCGAGAGACTCTCTTGGACTCATGAAGGAATAATTGCCTTTTCAAAGATTTGTTCTCATATGGGTTGCGCAGTTGCTTTGTATGAACAACAAACTAAACACTTGCTCTGCCCATGCCATCAATCAACCTTCGATGTCACTCGCGCGGCCAAGGTAATTTTTGGCCCTGCTGCTCGACCTCTCCCCCAACTAGCAATTACGGTAGATTCTGAAGGGTACTTAATTGCTAAACAACCATTTACCGAACCCGTCGGACCTAGTTTCTGGGAGCGCTCATCATGACAGCAAGTGAAAGAATCGCAGGAACTGTCGCCAACTACGTTGACGAAAGAACTGGCGCAGCCAAATGGATGAAGAAGAACCTCAACAAGGTCTTCCCTGATCACTGGTCTTTCCTGCTTGGAGAAATCGCACTTTACTCATTCGTGATTTTGCTTTTATCTGGAACTTTTCTAACTTTTTGGTTTGACCCGTCACAGCGTGAAGTTGTGTATGAAGGAAGTTACGCACCGCTTAAGGGTCTAGAAATGTCGGCGGCTTACGCGTCGACTTTGGATATCTCATTTGAAATTCGTGGCGGTCTCTTGATGCGTCAAATTCACCACTGGGCGGCACTCATCTTTATGGCAGCGATCGTCGTGCACTTGATGCGCGTTTATTTCACAGGCGCCTTCCGCAAGCCACGTGAATTCAACTGGATCATCGGTGTTGGTCTTTTAACACTGGGAATCGTTGAAGGATTCCTCGGTTACTCACTTCCAGATGACCTTCTCTCTGGAACTGGTATCCGAATTGCCGAAGCGATCATTCAAGCCTTGCCTGTTGTGGGTTCCTATCTGGCTTTCTTTGCCTTCGGTGGAGCATTTCCAGGTGAAGCGTTTATTCCGCGTATTTATACAGTCCACGTTCTGCTTTTGCCGGGTGCTTTCTTAGCGCTAATAACTGTGCACTTAATGTTAGTTTGGTACCAGAAGCACACTCAGTATCCCGGTCCAGGTCGTACAGAAAAGAACGTTGTTGGCTATCCACTGTTTCCGGTTTACATGGCTAAGGCTGGTGGGTTCTTTTTCATCGTATTCGGCGTAACCGCATTTCTAGGAGCTGTTGCATCGATTAACCCAATTTGGTTATACGGTCCGTATACGCCAGGTCAGATTTCTGCCGGCTCACAACCCGATTGGTATATGGGTTGGTTGGATGGACTTGTGCGAATGTCGCCACCACTTGAGACTTATTTCTTTGGACGCACAATTTCGTGGAACATTTTGATTCCGGGACTAATTGTTCCTGGAATTCTCTTTACGGGTATGGCACTTTATCCATTCATAGAAAGCTGGATGACTGGCGATAAGCGCGAGCATCACTTACTTGACCGCCCACGTAACGCACCAAACCGCACGGCGCTTGGTGTTATGTCTCTGACTTTCATGTTGGTTGCACTTATCAATGGCGGTAACGACATAATCGCTACGACGTTTCATCTAACAATCAACCAGATTATGTGGGCCTCTCGTATCGGGATCTTCATTCTGCCGCCTCTTGCATTTGTTATAACTAAGCGTCTTTGTCTATCGCTACAGCGTGCAGACCGCGATCTGGTTCTGCATGGTCGCGAAACTGGGCGCTTGGTAATGTTGCCTCACGGTGAGTTTGTCGAAGTTCACGAACCAATCTCCGCTGAGAAGGCTTGGCTTCTAACCCAACACGAGCAGAATCCACCGCTGGCGCTAGAAGAAAATGATCTACGTGGAGTGCGACGCCCTGGTGTTTTGAAGAACAAACTACGTGCTCGATTAAGTAGGGCGCACGCAGTTTCAGTTCCTAAAGTTACCGCCGAAGATCTAAAAGAGATCGAACACCACTAATTACTTTCGCAGATCGCCTTTAGCCTCACCAAGCTTTTAGCCATCCACTTCGGGTTGCGTTCGAGTGAACCGGTTGCATTTAGCCATTTGCTAGCAAACCACGGGATGTCCTGCGCGCTGAAAGTTTCAGTCACTTGCGTGCTTTGATTTCCAAGATCTTCCAACTCATAAGTCCAGGTCCATTTCATCAGATGGCACCAAGATATTTTCTTACCTTCTTCAAAGGCGACAACCGTATTTGTAATGCGGTAGGGCAACTTAATTTTCATTGCCATTCCAAACTTGGCACCTAGATAAAGTCGCTCCGGCCCTGAGATGCTGCCCTGCAGCGTTCCTGAACCATCAAATAGTGGATGACAGCGGGCATCTGCAATCAGGTCGAATATCTGATCAGCAGGAGCCTTTATAACAATCCGGGCCGCGGTAGTGCGCGGGATATCTACTTTCAAGATTTCTGCGCGGATTGGATCCATGATCTAGAAAACTTTAGTGCGACGAATTTTCAGGTAGTGGCTTTTCGTACTCTGTTACAAAGCCAATGATGCTAATTACTAACGCACCTAATGAGATTAGCGTTAGCCACCAACCGATGACCAATGATAGTCCAAGTGCCATGGCACTTAGCGCAACCGGCAGCGGCCACCATGAATGCGGACTATAGAAACCAAGTTCCCCTGCACTATCGGCAATTTCTCCAGTTGGGCGATCTTCCGGCAATATTTGACCGATTCGCTTCTGCGTAAACCAAACATAGAAACCAACCATGCCAGCAAGGCAAGCGGCCAAAATCATTCCGGTAATGCCAACAGCTTCCCCGCCTACGTAGTAGTAGATGACCGCCATGATGACGTAAAAGACGCTGAGTCCACCAAAAAGTTGCCAGTTAGTTTTCATTAGTGACCTTCGGTCTTAATGTGAGGATGATGCAGATCAAATGCTGGACGCTCTGAACGAATTCGCGGCATGGTTAAGAAATTATGACGTGGTGGTGGGCATGACGTTGCCCACTCAAGAGAGGAGCCATAACCCCAAGGATCATCGCAATTTACCAGCGGTGACTTGCGAGTTATCCAGACGTTTACAAAGAATGGAATCATTGACAGCGCAAGAAGACCTGAACCAACCGTTGAAATCATATTCATTCCAGTAAATCCATCAGTTGCTAGATAGTCAGAGTAACGACGAGGGAATCCCTTAATACCTAGCCAGTGCTGGATTAAAAACGTTGTGTGGAAACCAACAAATAGCGTCCAGAAGTGAATCTTTCCTAAGCGCTCGTTGAGCATGCGACCAGTCATCTTTGGCCACCAGAAATAGAAACCTGCAAACATAGCAAAGACCACTGTTCCGAAGAGAACATAGTGGAAATGCGCAACCACGAAGTATGAGGCTGAGACGGCAAAGTCCATTGGAGGCGATGCCAGAATGATTCCAGTAAGACCACCGAATAAGAATGTAACCAAGAAACCCATCACCCAAAGCATTGGTGTTTCAAATGTTACGTGGCCGCGCCACATGGTTCCGATCCAGTTGAAGAACTTAACGCCGGTCGGTACGCCAATTAAGAATGTCATAAATGAGAAGAACGGCAATAACACTTGGCCGCTTGCAAACATATGGTGTGCCCAGACTGCAACTGATAGAGCGGAGATAGCAATCGTTGCAGCGATCAGACCTTTGTAACCAAAGATCGGCTTGCGGCTAAATACCGGCAAAATTTCAGTTGCAATTCCGAAGAACGGCAGAGCCAAGATATAAACCTCAGGGTGTCCGAAGAACCAGAATAAGTGCTGCCACAACATCGCTCCGCCATTTGCGGGATCAAAAATATGTGAACCAAACAGTCGATCTGATTCAAGGGCAAGTAGAGCTGCTGCAAGCGGTGGGAAAGCAAGAAGAACAAGAATGGAAGTTAAAAGTACGTTCCAAGAAAAGATTGACATACGGAACATCGTCATTCCAGGTGCGCGCATTGTAAAGATGGTTGTAATGAAGTTAACGCCACCAAGAATTGTTCCGAGACCAGATACTGCCAAACCGATTACCCAAAGATCGCCACCAATACCAGGTGAATAAGTTGAGTTGGCAAGTGGGGCGTAGGCAGTCCAACCAAAAGAAGCCGCGCCGCCAGGAGTTAAGAATCCCGCAACGGCAGTGAGGCTTCCAAAGAAGAAGAGCCAGAATGAAAGCATATTCAAACGCGGGAAGGCCACATCTGCCGCGCCAATTTGTAGCGGCATGATCACGTTAGCAAAACCAACAAAGAGTGGCGTTGCAAACATCAAAAGCATGATGGTTCCGTGCATTGTGAAGATTTGGTTGTACTGCTCGTTACTGAGGAACTGCATTCCTGGACGAGAAAGTTCGGCTCTTAGCGCAAGGGCCAATAATCCTCCGACCAAGAACCACGCAAAGGTAGTCATTAGGTAGAGATAGCCAATGGTCTTGTGATCAGTTGAAGTGATCCACTTTACGAAATTCTTTCCCTTAGCAGATGATGCGATTGCACCTGCATCAATAGTCGGACGTTCTGCGTAAGTTGTCATGCGTTACTCGCCTTCAGGGTTTCTAGATAAGTCTTGTATTCAGCTGGAGTTACGACTTTCACAGTGAAGAGCATCTGCGCGTGATTTCGACCGCATAAAATATTGCAACGTCCAGGATATGTTCCAAGTTTATTGGCCGTAAATTCCAGGCTATTGGTAACTCCCGGCAGGTTCTGCATCTGAATCATGAAGGCCGGAATCCAGAACCCGTGTACTACGTCATTTGAAGTGATTGTGTAGCGAACCTTCTCGCCAAGAGGAACAACCATCGTTGGCGGATTAGCAGGTGTGCCCGTTAGAACCGCTTTTGGTCCAGCTTCTGGATAACCAAATTGCCAAGACCATTGGATTCCTTCAACAGTAATTTCATGTGCGTAAGTTGTGGTTTTTTCCACAATTTTCGTTTCTTTAACAGCGGTGAAGTAGAACAGAACTGCAACAATAATGAACGGAATAATCGTGTAAGCAACTTCGACAGGTATGTTGTATTGAGTCTGCTTAGGAAACTCACCTTTACTTGCGTTTGCGCGATGAAATACTGCTGGCCAAAGAATCAAAATTAAAGTGATTACGCCAACGACTCCTGCTGCTATCCAAGACCACTGCCAAAGTGAAAGCGTTATGTCGTTAACGCTAGTAAGACCTTCTTCAAAACCGAGCCCCGAAACCTTTGCGCAACCTGTTAAGGCAAGAGCGAGCGGGGCGAGCAATAGAACTCGAAGTTTTGATCTGTGACCTTTGGCAGACATGAGCCTAAGGATAGTGCTGTATTTCCCTCATTCGCGCATTGGCTAGTAGCGTTCACGGGGTGGTTCGAGTCACAGGAAACTTTCAATCTGAGGCAGCACTTAATCCGCTGGCCCGCGAGGCGCTTTTGGCTGCCATTGATTCTGGATGGGCCGACCCAAAAAAGATTGGCCAATTCCCGAGCAAAGCAGCAATCTTGCGAAATAACGCACTTGCTGCGATCGCAGATCGACTTGGACTATCCATCGAGCAAATTGAGATTACCGGCGAAGTTGGTCTTAGCTATTTCCTTTCACTAGCAGGATTGTTAGGGCCAAATAAGAATTTGTATTTCGGCGCCGGAGATCGCAGCGGAGTTATTGCAACTGTTCGTTCTCATCAGGGAGCCATCACTGAAATTCCCTTATATCGCAACGGAAAGTTGAATTTTTCAAACACCAAGTTATTGCCTAGTTCGGTACTGGCGCTGCAATTAGCAAACGGTGAAAGTGGCGCTATTAACGATCTTCCCATTGAGTTTCCTGAAGATCTGCTGATAGCAGTTGATGCAACAGCATCAGGGGCTCGCGTTAAATTGCCGACTCAATGGGCAACCGCTTGCTTTGATTCGCGATCCTGGGATGGTCCTGCGGGTCTTGCAATTGTGGCAATTAACTCTGCGGCTAGTTGGAGAAACCCGCTCCCCCACATCTCCGCCGCCCGACGCACGTACGGAACTTATTCACTGCCGCTCTTGCTAGCCAGCGCTGTGGCTCTCGAGAATTTCCAACCTAATGAAACTCTCACCAGGGAATTAACAAAACAATTTCGTTCAGAAATATCCGCGGCTATCCCTGATGTCTTAATTGCAGGAGATTTAACGGAATCGATGTCGCATTTGACTTCAATTGTTATATCCGGTGTGAACGGCGAAGAGTTGGTCAGAGAACTAGACCGGCAAGGTTTTGCCGTTGATTCCGGCTCAGCCTGTACCGCTATGAATCTTGCGCCAAGTCATGTGTTAACTGCAATGGGGTTACCGACCGATGGCAATATTCGTATTGCTATTCATTCAGAAACCACCAACCTGGAAATATCAGCGCTGGTTAAGGCTTTGGTAGGTGCTGTTCAATCTCAGCGGCTGCGCTAACTCCGTAGGCCTGACTAAAGCGTTCCACAAATTCAGCTGATGTAAATCTGTATTCCTGTGTGCCAGTTGTTTCGATTACATAAGTTGCGATCATCGAACCCAACTGCAAGCAACGTTCATGACCTAAGCCCCAAGCCAATCCTGCGACAAAACCTGATCTAAATGAATCACCTACGCCAGTTGGATCAATCTTGGCTTTCTCTTGCGGGCAAGTAACTTTAATTGTTTCGCCAGTAAGGGATTCAATTCGTGCCCCTTCGGATCCCAGCGTGACAACGCGGTATTGCACTTGTTCCAAAATCTCGCGATCACTCCATCCAGTTTTCTGGATAGCTAGCGCCAGTTCATATTCATTTAGAAATAAATATGTCGCACCATTGATAAGTGATTTAATTTCTGGACCGCTCATTCGAGCCATTTGCTGAGAAGGATCCGCCGCGATTGCAATGCCTTGTTGGCGCGCAATTTCAGAGTGGCGCAGCATCGCCTCAGGATCATCTGGTGAAACAACAAGCAGATCTAGCTTGCCAGTTTTCTCCATAATCGGTGCTAATTCGATATTTCGTGCCTCAGACATTGCCCCCGGAAAGAAGGATGCAATCTGATTTAGCTCGGTATCTGTTGTAACCATGAAGTGTGCAGTGTGAAGTGTTTTCGAAATCAATACGTGTGAAGTATCTACGCCGTGACGTACCAACCAGGCATCGTAATCAGGCCAATCGATTCCTACGGCTGCTATCAAAATTGGATTCAAACCAAGTGAGCCCATACCAAAAGCGATATTGGCAGCGCAGCCACCGCGGCGAACGGAGAGGCCATCAACAAGGAAGGACAATGAAACTTTTTCGAGCGAACCAGCAACGAGTGAATCCGTGAATTTGCCCGAAAAGGTCATTAAATGGTCAAGACCAACCGAGCCTGCTACGCCGATTTTCATTTAATTAAAAGTTGTTTGAAACTTTAGTTAAATGAATCGCCACATGCGCAAGAACCTTGTGCTTGTGGATTATCGATTGTGAATCCTTGCTTCTCGATAGTGTCAACGAAATCAATAGTTGCGCCCATCAAATATGGATCACTCATCTTGTCCACTACAACTTTGACTGCTCCGAACTCGCGAGCAATATCGCCTTCTTGATTGCGATCATCAAAATAGAGCTGGTAGCGAAGACCAGAGCATCCGCCTGGTTGTACTGCGACGCGTAAGTACAAATCATCGCGCCCCTCTTGTGCAAGTAGAGCGGCTACCTTTGCGGCTGCTACATCAGTAAGGGCGATTGAAGTGCTGGTCGTTGTTTCAGTAGTCATGCGCAAAGCCTACCTTCCCATTCCCGTCGATGCGACAGCAACGCCAAATATGCGCGAGAATATGTCTATGTCCACATCTGGTCTGACCTCCTTAACCAACTTGCTCTTGCTGGGTAAGGGAAGTGACTTGGCTTCCGAACGAGGAGTTTCTTGTACGGGCGAACTTCCCGCAGCGAGTGACCCCGATTTGGTAGCGCGCGCAGTAGCGGCTCGTTCCGCCCTAGGTTCACGCGCATTGGTTTTGGGCCATCACTACCAAAGAGATGAAGTAATCGCCTTTGCAGATATAACTGGTGATTCATTTAAATTGGCGCAAGCAGCTGCTGCGCAATCAAATGCTGAGTACATAATTTTTTGTGGCGTTCACTTCATGGCTGAAAGCGCTGACATTTTAACTTCGCCAGAACAGAAAGTGATTCTGCCAGATCTTGCCGCAGGTTGTTCAATGGCAGATATGGCAACCGCTAATCAAGTTCAAAAATGCTGGCAAGACTTAACCACGGCTGGGGTATCGGATAAAACAATTCCAGTTACATATATGAATTCTTCAGCTGCGATAAAAAGTTTTACAGGAGAACACGGCGGAACGATCTGTACTTCTTCCAATGCCAAGAAGACAATGGAATGGGCGCTGAGTAAAGGTGAGAAAATACTTTTCTTACCCGATCAGCATTTAGGACGTAACACCGCAGTCCTTTCACTTGGTTTATCAATAAATGATTGCGTGCTTTGGGATCCATGGAAACCAATGGGTGGACTTACAACCGAACAAATTCGTGCTGCCAAGATAATTTTGTGGCGTGGTCATTGTTCGGTACATGGTCGCTTTTCAGTTGAATCTGTTAATGAAGTGCGGAAGCAAGTTCCAGGAGTAAAGGTTTTAGTACACCCAGAATGTAAAAATGAGGTTGTCTCTATCGCAGACGTTGTTGGAAGTACCGAAATGATTATCAGCACAGTTGCCAACTCCCCTGCGGGCAGTAAATGGGCGATCGGCACAGAACTAAATTTGGTTTCTAGGTTGGCAAAAGCTCACCCCGATAAAGAGGTTTTCTTCCTCGACAAGACCGTCTGTTATTGCTCGACTATGAACCGAATAGATCTACCTCACCTTGTTTGGGCGATGGAATCACTGGTATCCGGGCATGTGGTTAATCAGATTAAGGTCGCGCCCGATGTTGCGCGTTACTCAAAGTTAGCGCTCGAGCAGATGCTCGCCCTATAGTTTGCGCCATGACTAATTCAGCAGATAGCTCTCAGAAAAAGGGTCGACCAACTCCTAAGCGTAAAGAAGCACAGGCTTCAACTAAAGTTTCCTCGCTTGCACCTGCATCATCAAAGGCCGAGAAGCAACGCGTGAAAGATGCAACGCGCACCGCTCGTATTGCACAGCGGGCTGCTTACCTACGAGGAGATGAAAGCGCCCTTCCTGCCCGCGATCGTGGAGCTGAAAAGAAATTTGTCAGAAACTTCGTAGATTCAAGACGATCAATCGGTGAATACTTCTTGCCCGTAATTGGTTTTGTATTGGTTTTATCTCTGATCCCAATTGGAGCATTTGCTGTCGCAGGGATAATCATTATGTATAGCGTTCTTCTCTACTCAATCGTGGATGGATTCTTTCTTTCGCTCAAAATTAAATCTGAAGTAACCACTCGCTTCCCAGATAAGAGCACAAAGGGGCTAGGCCTTTACGGCTGGTTACGTTCGACGCAGATGAGACGTATGCGCGCACCTAAACCACAGGTGAAAGCCGGCGACAAGCTCTAATTACTTTGCTTTAAGAATTAAGCCCGAGGATTGGGGCTTTTAGTCTCTTTCGGATCTGTAGTCGGGATAGAGCCAAGTGCCTCGTCGATCGCAGACATGACATCTGCAGAAAGTTTGACTCCTGCCGCCTTTACATTCTCTTTTACTTGAGAAGGTTTTGTTGCTCCCATAATCGCGCTGGAAACATTTGGGTTCTGCAGAACCCAGGCGATTGCAATCTGCCCCATCGTCAGATCAACGCTCTTAGCAATTGGTTCTAGCTTTTGAACCGCACTCAACACGTCATCGCGCATCCAACGTGAAATCATGTCTGCGCCAGATTTCTTATCCGTCGCGCGTGAACCCGCTGGTGGTTTCTTCCCAGGCAAATACTTTCCAGTTAAGACACCTTGTGCCATTGGCGACCAGACAATTTGTCCAATTCCCTCTTTGGCACTTAG
Organism: uncultured Actinomycetes bacterium; assembly: GCA_903893085.1. The sequence continues at coordinate 11,515 of CAITKS010000233.1, forward strand.
CGGAACAACTTCGCTTTCGATCACACGCCAGAGCGCAGAATACTGAGGCTGACTTGAAACAAAACGGTTGTATCCCTTGGAATCTTGAATAGTTAACGCTTCCTTAATCTGCTTGGCGTTCCATTCCGAGAAGCCGATGTAATGAACTTTGCCTGATCTGATCAAGTCATCGAAGGCGCTAAGTGACTCATCAAGTGGAGTTTCATAATCGAAACGATGCATTTGATATAAATCAATGTGATCAGTATTAAGGCGTTTAAGCGATGCGTTACACGATTCAATAATGTGCTTACGAGAAAGGCCGCGGTCATTTTTTCCAGACCCAGTCGGCCAATAAACCTTGGTGAACAATTCATAGGATTCACGCTTAATTCCTTTAAGCGCTTTACCTAATACTGATTCAGCTTTGGTTGCCGCGTAAACATCGGCGGTATCAAAAGTGGTGATTCCTAAATCGTATGCTGTACGCACGCATTTGATCGCTGCTTCCGCTTCAACTTGCGAACCGTGAGTAATCCAATTGCCATACGAAATCTCAGATACGTACATTCCCGAACTGCCAAGGCGTCTATATTCCATGCCCTCACCATACATAGGTCGTCAAGTGTTGCGTGGTGAGTTGCCACGGAGCCAGCGATATGGTTTGGTTCGCACGTAGGGCACGAAACGACAACTTAATATTTTAGAGCTTTCTTTTTAGGGGAAGTCGGTGAAAATCCGACGCTGACCCGCAACCGTAAGAGCGCCATAAACGCTTAAGTCGGATTACCTAGAGGAATAGTGGATTAAGACAAACACCCGCCGAGGTTTGCGGGGCGTAGTCACAAGATAAGTATTTCGATACTTTTATTGCTGCTACCCCTGTGGAACTCTTTAAATAAGAGAGGCTTCACAGCTTAAATGAAAAACAATCGCACATTCAAAACGAAGTTCGCTAGCGCCGTGATTTTGTTGTTCGCGCTTTCGAATATCTCGATTATCTCTTCCGCAAGCGCTGCCGACAAGGGATGGCGTTATTGGGGTTACTACCAAGCAGCACCTGGTGCAAAAACTTGGACAGCTGCGATAACCGGCCCAACCGTTGACATAAAAGATGGCTCTGTCGAGGGATGGTCTTTCGTATTTAGCGCGGATGACATTCCATCAATAGCACCGAGTGTAAAACCGGATTTCCAAAGCATCTGCGGAAAAATTAAAGCGGATAAAGATACAAAGCGCATCGCATTGGTAATTGATTACGGTTTAAAGGACTATGCACCCAAGGGCGAGAAAGTTAAAAAAACTTTCACTACCTGCATCAGAACAGCCAAGGAATCCCAGGGTATCGATGTACTTGGACAAGTAGCGAAAATTCGTGCGGCCAAGAGCGGCTTGATTTGTGGTCTAAATGGTTACCCAGCAAAAGAGTGCGGAGTTGAAATCTCAACTCCCGCCTCACTCAAGAAGTAATTAAAGATATGAAATCGCTGCATCCGCTTACTTGGTGGATCTGGTCCCTGCTTATCGTTGGTGCAGTTGTCGTCACCAATAACGCGTGGGTAGCCGGGTTTGCCATAGCGGTTGCAGCGATTTCAGTTCTCAAATTTGCCGAAAGCGCACCTTGGTCAAAATCTTTTTGGTTCTCGCTAAAACTCGGTGCATTCATCTTGGTAATAAGAACTGTGGTTGGGGTTTTGATCGGAGTTCCTATTCCTGGAACCGCCCTTTTTAGTATTCCTATCGTGCCGTTACCAAGCTGGATTGCCGGAGTACGAATAGGCGGCGTTGTAACTCAGGAGCGATTACTTTCTTCGATTCACGAAGGTCTCATAATTATTACTGTGATTGCGCTATTTGGAGCGGCTGTATCACTGACTAGCCCACACAAACTCTTGCGAGTAACCCCGGTTGTGATTTATGAATTTGGTGTCGCCACTGTCATCGCAACATCAGCACTCCCCCAATTGGTGCTAAGTGCTGCTCGCATTAGACGAGCTCGCGCATTGCGTGGCGATGAAAAACCATCATGGAAATCTATAGCAATTCCTTTGCTGGAAGATTCGCTTTCGCGATCACTTGAGTTAGCTGCGGCCATGGATTCACGCGGCTATGGAATTAGTCGCAAAAGATCTCGGTACAGGCCTATTCCTTGGCAGCAAATTGACTCATTGGTTGTAGCTAGTGCGCTGGCAGCGGTGGCTTTGGCATTGGTGTTGAAGCAATGATTGATTTCTCAAATGTTTCCTTAATTTATCCGACCTCCACAAAAACTATTCTCGAAGACCTGTCTTTCTCAATCGTTGAGGGTGAATTGGTACTGATTATTGGTTCAACGGGTACCGGTAAATCCTCTTTGTTGCGATTGATAAATGGGTTAGTGCCGCACCACACCGGGGGAATTCTGGCAGGTGACATCACCGTCGATGGAATTTCTACCAAATTGGTACGTCCAGGAGATCTAGCGCACTTAGTTGGCATTGTCGGACAGAACCCTTCAGAAGGATTTGTCACTGACACCGTTGAAGAAGAGCTGGCATTTGGTATGGAGGCGCAGAATCTTGCACCAGATTTGATGCGCAAACGTGTTGAGGAGATTTTAGATTTGATGGCTCTGGCACATTTGCGCGATCGAGCAATCTCAACACTGAGCGGAGGCGAACAACAGCGCGTAGCTATAGGAAGTGCACTTGTCATGCATCCTAAAATTTTGGTATTAGATGAACCCACAAGTGCCCTAGATCCGATAGCCGCCGAAGAAGTTTTATCAATTTTGCACAGGCTTGTTCACGATCTCAGTTTGACTGTTGTCATCGCAGAACACAGGCTAGAACGAGTAATTGGTTTTGCTGATCGTATTATTCATATCTCTGGTGATGGCAGCGCGAGAATTGATCTGCCTGAAGCAATTCTTAAAGACTCCGATATCGCCCCACCAATCGTGCATTTGGCCAGAGCCTTAGGTCTTTCTGAAGTTGGATTAAGCGTTAGAGAAGTCCGAAGAGCCACCGAGCAGTTTAGAAATATCGGTGAAGACTTACAGAATTCAAGTAATGAGCTAGGTGAAATAGCAATTTCGGCCAACAATTTAACTCTTAAGTACGGAAACAATCTCGCTTTAAAGTCACTAACCACAACAGTTCGTTCTGGCGAAATTGTTGCCCTAATGGGACGCAACGGTGCCGGAAAGAGTTCGCTTTTAACGACTCTCGTTGGCTTGCAACAGCCATCTTCCGGCAGTTCAACTATTTGTGGGAGGAATTCCACCGATCTAAAAGGGCAAGTACGCCGCGAAATTGTTGGTTTTATTCCACAGGAACCTAGCGATCTCCTTTACGGGCAAAGCGTCCTAGGTGAATGTGCGCAAGCGGATAAAGATAATCAAATACCCAAAGGAACAACGCTGGCGCTATTGCAAAGAATCGTTCCTTCCGTAAATGAGAAAACACATCCGCGAGATCTATCTGAAGGGCAGCGACTAGCCCTTGCCCTATCAGTGGTTTTATCGGCTCAGCCACAAGTTCTTATCCTCGATGAACCAACTCGCGGATTGGATTATCAATCTAAAGCTTTACTCGTCAACCTTTTGCAGAATTACTCAAAAGAGTTAGGGCGTTCTGTTCTTATTGCAACCCATGATGTTGAACTTGTGGCAGATCTTGCCGATCGGGTGATCTTTCTTGCCGAAGGTGAAATTGTGGCAGATGGCCCAACCCTTGATATTTTGCTTTCATCGCCGGCATTTGCGCCCCAAGTTTCCAAAGTTATGGCGCCAAGGCGTTGGCTAACTGTCTCTGATGTAATCGCTGCAATGGAGAATAAGTCGTGAAAACGCCTGATATCTACGGATTCTCTCGCAGGTCGCAAATAACTTTATTTGCTGTATCCGCATTCACATTAGCTGGTTTTACTTGGCCATTTTTCGCACCCGATCAGAATGCGGCACATTTTGCGCAATATTTTTTCTGGATTGCGCTTCCACTAACTTTCTTATTACTGATCGCTCAGTTAAGCGATAAGAGTCTTGATGCAAAATCAGTTGCACTTCTTGGAATGTTGGCAGCGTTAATTGCTGCTCTGCGACCACTCGGTGCCGGAGCTGTAGGTCTTGAACCAATGTGGTTTTTGCTAATTCTTGCGGCACGCGTTTTTGGTGGCGCTTTCGGATTTCTTCTAGGAGTTCTTGCCATGCTTACATCTGCTTTAGTTACTGGCGGAATCGGTCCATGGCTGAGTTATCAATTATTTGCCGCGGGAGTAATCGGTTTACTTGCTGGTTCAATCCTTAAATCTATACGGGGCAGATTCGAAATGCTTTTGCTGATTGCGATCGCCATTTTTTCATCACTTACTTATGGATTGTTAATGGATCTGCAATTTTGGCCTTGGGCGATTGGCACCAACACACAGCTGTCCTTTATTCCTGGTGGGACCTTAGAAACTAATTTGCAACGATTCTTCACTTTTCATTTTCTATCGGCAATGGCATGGGATATTCCTCGGGCAATCTTGACTGTGGTTCTTACAGTTACTGCAGGACCTGCAGTCTTGACCGCTCTGCGCAGAACCAAGAAACGGGCAGCGTTTTTAACTCCGATCGAATTTATCGAACGTGCGAAGCAACCAGAGGCAATTTAGAGACTTCTGCGATGCAATCACGACCTCGGACATCAATTACAAGATGATCACCCAATCTCACATTATGTGAAAGTAAGGCAAGTGCAATTCCTTTTTTGAGCGTTGGCGAAAATGTTCCGCTGGTAACTTCTCCGACTAATTCACCGGCGCTGTTCTTAACCTGCATCCCAGCGCGTGGAATTCCACGGTCCTGACTTACAAGAGCCCTAACTCTCGGATGTGTACCGCTTGCTTTCTCAGTGCGTAACGCCTGGCTGCCGCTGAAATTCTCTTTATCCCAACCAATCGCCCAAGTTGCCGCAGCCTGAACGGGGCTTATTGATAGAGATAGCTCATGGCCGTGAAGTGGATAACCCATTTCGGTTCGCAAGGTATCTCTCGCACCCAGACCACAAACAAGGCCGTCGAATTCTTTCAAAGCTTCACTAAGTGCATCCCAAACAGTTGTTGCATCACTCCAACGAGGAACGATTTCATATCCATGTTCGCCTGTGTAACCAGTGCGACAGAGAATTACTGGACAACCTGCAATTTGGACATGCTCAAATGCCATGTAATCCATTTCGGGGTTTACACCAAAACTTTTAATTACTTCACGAGATCGCGGTCCCTGAACCGCAATTACACCGAAGGATTCGTGAAGGTTAACAATTTCTATTTCGGCAGGTTTTCTAGAAATCAAGTCGGCAACGACATCTGAAGTGTTGGAGGCATTCGGAATTAGGAATAGATCAGTCGGGCTATTGCGATAAACAATCAAATCATCAATTACTCCACCGGTGTCATTGCAGTGCAACGTATATTGTGCTTGGCCATCGGTGATACGTTCGAGGTCATTAGTAAAAACGGAATTCAAATATTGCAGAGCTCCATCACCTTTAACGCTAACTTTTCCTAAATGAGAAACGTCGAAAATTCCAACGCGCTCTCGAACAGCGGCATGTTCAGCCAAAACTCCACCACCGGGATACTCAATAGGCATTAACCAGCCGCCAAAATCAGCCATCTTGGCAGAAAGGTTGATATGTCTATCGGCGAGTGGTGAATTTTTCATGACAACAACTTACACTTACCCGAGCCCAAAAGTATGGATCAATTTGTTCAGCCTCTTAAAGGAGATTAGATGACCGCCCTGCACCTATCTGATGGAATCATCAAGGATGAGATTTTGGTTGTTGGGGTTTCATTCAAGAACGCTTCCGGCAAGGGGCAAGGCGCACTCGTAATTGAGAGCGGCGATGTAGCACTCGATACCAAAAAAATATTGTCAACACTTGCTGACCTAGGGGCCACAGGAAAGAACGACGAAGTAATTAAGATTCCTGGAACATCAACCAAACTCTTAGTGTTTACGGGCCTCGGTGAACATAAGGCGACTTTTCCAGATGAGACTTTACGTCGTGCCGCAGGATCGGCAGCGAGAGCTTTATCTGGAAATACAAGCGCCACCTTCTCCTTGCCCGCAAAGAAGGTATCTGCGATTGCAGCTATTGCAGAAGGAGCCCTCCTTGGCACCTACTCATTCAATAAATTTCGTGTTGATTCGATGGTTAATCGCCAGTTAAGTTTGAAATCGATCACTATTCATTCGGCACTTGCAAAACAGACTGAAGCAAAGGAAGCGATTAAGGGCGCAACGATTATCGGTGAATACACCTGCTTGGTTAGAGATTTGATTAACACTCCCCCAAGCCACCTAACACCTGATTCGTTTTGTAAAGAATTCATTTCCATAGTCAAAAAAGTTGGCGGCGCCGCGCTCGGTTTGAAAGTTACGGTTATGAGCGAGTCGCAATTAAAGAGCAAGGGTTACGGCGGAATTACAGCTGTAGGTCAAGGTTCGGCCAACCCACCTCGCCTCTTGCAAATTTCTTACACTCCCGTAAAAGTGAAGGCTAAGAAGACCTACGCCTACGTTGGAAAAGGAATCACATTTGATACTGGCGGACTGGCGTTAAAGCCTGCGGTTGGAATGGAGGCGATGAAATCTGACATGTCCGGTGCTGCTGCCGTTTGCGCCGCAACTATTGCGATTGCACTTTTGAAGATTCCTGTGGCAATCGATTGTTATGCGCCTTTGGCAGAAAATATGGTTAGCGATAACGCGACGCGGCCGAGCGACATCATCACCATGTATGGTGGAAAAACTATTGAAGTTCTAAATCCAGATGCTGAAGGACGCTTAATATTGGGAGATGCCCTGGTTAAGGCGCAGGAGAATAAAAATTTAGATGGCATTGTTGATGTTGCAACGCTAACTGGTGCGCAAGTAATTGCACTCGGTACCCGCACAAGTGCGATCATGACCAATAACGAAGATTTCAGCGATCACTTCTTCTCGATTACAAAAACAACAGGCGAAGCTTTTTGGCCGATGCCACTGCCAGTTGAATTACGAGCATCCCTTGATTCACCAGTTGCCGATATGGCTAATGTTGGTGAGCGAATGGGCAACATGATGGTTGCCGGGCTATTCCTAAAAGAATTCATCGCCGCTGATTTGCCTTGGTTACACCTTGATATCGCAGGTCCGGCCTATAACGAAGGTGAGCCATATGGCTATACGCCAGTAGGTGGCACAGGGGTCGCTCTCCGCTCGTTAGTAGCCTTGGCTCAGGCGGCAGCCGTTTAGTAATCACGGGGCAAAACTGGCAAGATAGGTTCAAAGAGCGAGAAGTTTACGAAGGAGCGCGCACAGGTGTCTAACTTTGATCTAGTTGTTTTAGGCGGTGGCAGCGGCGGTTACGCGGCAGCCCTACGTGGCGCACAACTCGGATTATCTGTAGCCCTTGTCGAAGCAGACAAACTTGGCGGCACTTGTTTACACCGCGGATGTATCCCGACTAAGGCCCTCCTGCATGCCGGCGAGATCGCCGATGGAACGCGCGAGGCAAGCCACTTTGGCGTCAACGCCACATTTAATTCCATCGATATGACTGGCGTTAATTCATATAAAGATGGTGTCATCGCCAAATTACATAAGGGTTTGCAAGGTTTGGTTAAGTCGCGCAGCATTACTTACATTGAAGGTCATGGAAAATTAGTTGCAAAAGATACCGTCGAAGTTAATGGAGTTCGTTACACCGGCAAGAATATAATTTTGGCAACAGGTTCGTATGCTCGCACGTTGCCTGGATTAGATATTGACGGCAAAAAAGTCATTACATCTGAACATGCCATCAAAATGGAATATGTGCCAAAGAGCGTCATAGTTCTTGGTGGTGGAGTAATTGGTTGCGAATTTGCATCAGTATGGAAATCATTTGGAGCAGAAGTAACCATCATTGAAGGCTTGCCTCATTTGGTCGCCCTGGAAGATGAATCATCAAGCAAGCAGCTCGAGCGCGCATATCGCAAGCGCGGAATCAACTTTGAACTTGGGGTTCGCTTTAAATCCCATACCGTCACAGCAGATGGCGTGACCATAACCTTGGAAGATGGAAAGACCTTTACCGCGGAAGTACTTCTCGTTGCGGTTGGCCGTGGTCCCGTTTCTGCCAATTTGGGTTATGAAGAACAAGGCATTGCCATGGATCGTGGATATGTGTTGGTCGATAACAAGTGCCGCACAAATGTTCCAGGGATTTGGGCGGTTGGAGACTTGATTCCAACGCTTCAGTTAGCTCACGTGGGCTTTGGCGAAGGAATTTTAGTTGCTGAAGAAATCGCTGGACTAAATCCTCGTCCGATTAATTATGATGGTGTTCCACGCGTTACTTACTCTGAACCAGAAGTTGCAAGTGTTGGTTTAACTACTGCGCAAGCGAAAGAGCGTGGATTTGACGTTGTCGAACTTAATTATGACTTAGCAGGAAATGGCAAGGCTCAAATTTTGCGAACAGCAGGTTCAATAAAACTCGTTTCGCAAAAGGGTGGACCAGTTCTTGGTATTCACATGGTTGGAGCGCGCGTTGGAGAACTTCTTGCTGAAGCGCAATTGATTTTTAACTGGGAGGCATCGGCTGATGACGTTGCACCTCTTATTCATGCTCACCCAACGCTTTCCGAAGCAATGGGTGAAGCGCACATGGCACTTGCAGGCAAACCACTTCACGCTCACGGTTAATCCAATAAATGGCTAATTCGACGGTAATAGGGAAAAGGAAAAAGTTATGACTTTCTCAGTAACAATGCCAGCACTTGGCGAAAGCGTTAGCGAAGGAACAGTCACACGTTGGTTAAAGTCTGAAGGCGATCATGTCGCAATGGACGAAGCCCTCCTTGAAGTCTCAACCGACAAAGTCGATACTGAAATCCCTTCTCCTGTTGCCGGAATTTTGCAAAAAATTGTTGTCAGCGTAGATCAAACCGTTCCAGTTGGTGCTGAGCTTGCGATCATTGCGGAAAGTGCTTCAACATCAAGTGCTCCAACCCCGGCGGCCCCTGTTGCTGCGGCTCCCGTTGCTGCGGCTCCCGTTGCTGCGGCTCCAACCCCTGCCCCTGTTGCTGCGGCTCCCGTTGCAACAGCACCAGCGGCAAGTTCTGCAGCAGGAACAATTATTACGATGCCCGCACTTGGCGAAAGCGTTAGCGAAGGAACTGTAACTCGCTGGCTAAAGGGAGTTGGCGACACCGTCGCGGTAGATGAAGCGCTCCTTGAGGTTTCTACCGACAAAGTTGATACTGAAATTCCATCACCAGTTGCCGGCACCATAATTTCAATCGATGTACAAGTAGATACGACAGTTCCAGTTGGTGCACGACTTGCTGTCATCGGCGGCAGCGGTGTTGCGTCAGTTTCCGCACCGGCTCCAGTCGTTGCCTCCCCTGTTGCTCCACCAGTCGTTTCTGCACCAGTTGTTGCTGTTGCACCAGTTGCAACTCCGGCTCCTGTTGTTGCTGCCCCCGTCGCGGTTGCGCAATCACTTGATGCTTATGTAACTCCAATCGTTCGCAAGTTGGCGTCTGAACTTGGCGTGAATCTTGCGAATGTAAAGGGAACTGGCGTCGGTGGACGTATCCGAAAAGAAGATGTTGAATCTGCACGACCAGCTACTAGCGCACCTGCCGTATCTACTCCTGCACCTGCCGCACAATCTCAACGTCCTGCAGCCGTTGCGGTCTCGCCGCTTCGCGGAACGACAGTGACAATGTCGCGCCTTCGCAAAGTTATTGCGGCGCGAATGGTTGAATCGCTACAAGTTAGCGCACAGCTAACAACTGTTATTGAAGTAGACGTTACAAAAATTGCTCGTTTACGTGATCGAGCTAAGGCAACATTCGAAGCGCGCGAAGGTGTGAAGTTATCCTTCTTGCCATTCTTTGCAGTTGCTACATGCGAGGCGCTAAAACAGCATCCTGTGCTTAACTCCTCTGTTGAAGGCGATCAAATTATTTATCATGGCGCCGAGCACCTTGGTATTGCAGTTGATACCGAACGCGGATTACTAGTCCCAGTAATTCACAGTGCAGGTGATTTGAATATGGGCGGCATTGCGCGCAAGATTTCAGATCTGGCTGCACGCACACGCGATAACAAAGTAACGCCTGACGAATTAGGCGGCGGCACATTTACTCTCACAAATACAGGAAGTCGCGGAGCGCTCTTTGACACTCCAATCATTAATCAGCCACAGGTAGCCATCCTGGGATTGGGCGCGATCGTTAAACGTCCAATGGTTGTTAAGGGTGAAGATGGTGGAGAAACTATTGCAATTCGTTCAATGGTTTATCTTGGACTTTCATACGATCACCGCGTTGTTGATGGCGCCGATGCTGCCCGATTCTTGGTAACACTTAAGGAGCGCCTCGAAGGCGGAGCGTTCGAATCAGATTTAGGACTCTAAATTAAATGTCAGTTCCGCAACGTATTGCTATTACAGGTGCTTCTGGGCTTATCGGAAGTGCACTTGTTGGCCAATTAAAATCTGAAGGACACACCGTCCAACGCCTAGTTCGTCGCGCCACCGTTGCATCTGATGAAATCCGTTGGGACCCAAAGACAGGTTTTGTAGATATCGAAGCTCTTCGCGGCGTTGATGCAGTTATTCACCTGGCTGGTGTCGGTGTTAGTGATAAGCGCTGGTCAAAAAGATTTAAAGGAGAAATCCTAAATTCCCGACTCCTTGGAACAACTGCAATTGCAAATGCCGTAGCAGAGGTAAAGCCTCAAGTGTTCATAACCGCTAGCGCTATTGGCTGGTACGGCGATTCCGGTAATCGCGCTGTTGTAGAAAGTGACTCATCAGGTAACGATTTTCTTGCTGCAGTTTGCCGCGAATGGGAAGGCGCCGCTGATTTAGCCGGTGAAGTTCGCACCGTAAAGCTTCGCACTGGTTTGGTATTAGATCCAACCGGCGGAGCGCTTGGGCGGATGCTTCCACTTTTCCGATTTGGCCTTGGTGGAAAATTAGGTTCTGGAAAGCAATGGTGGTCTTGGATAACACTGCACGATGTTGTCCGCGCAATCACTTTTGCACTTGAAAAAAATGTTTCAGGACCAGTGAATTTAACTTCGCCCAATCCTGTTACCAACCAAGAATTTACCGCAGCCCTTGCGCGAGCCATGAAACGTCCTGCACTTTTTCCGGCACCGGCATTTGCGCTAAAGATTGCACTGGGAGGATTTTCAAGCGAAGTACTGGGGTCCAAAAAGGTTATGCCAAATGCGCTGACTGATGCAGGCTTCCAATGGGACTATCCCCATATTTCAACTGCTCTACAAGCCCTCGTCGAACATTAATTCTTTTGCCGCTAGGCGGCCGGATGCAAGCGCCCCATTTTGTGACGGTGCAGATAAATAATCTCCTGCTCGATAAATGAGTTCATTGAACTTTGAGCTTTTCGCAGCACTTTTACCTGGAGCAAAGAGCGGCAGCGCCGAATTAATTTCATACTTTGCAATCAATCGCCAATTCTCAGTGGAACTCCCCCACATCAAGGCAAGGTGGCGCCGTACTTCTGACTCTGATGCATGAGTAATTGTTGTTGATGAAATCAAATTTTGGCCAGCAGGGGCATAATTCTTTGAAAGATTTGATATCACAAGTGAATTAACTACAGGCCCTCTATGCTCGGCATCCAAAACTAATTCAGCGTTGTCAGAAGGTGCATTTTCGCTCACGTGATACCAAGTTGTTGACCGAATTAGCGGAGACACTTGATCAGCATCAAGCAATTGCGCGGCAGTGGTTAAATCAGTTGCCAGAATAATTCTCTTTGCAACAATCTCCCCGTGATTTGTAAGGATACGGTTGCCGCGAATCTCTTCAACCTGGGTATTCAAGCGCAGATCAATTATTTTCTTAGCCAAAGATTGCGAAAAGGCGCCGACTCCATTTGCTGGGATTCCCGATCTTCCAGAAATAAAACTTCCAATTAACTCCCGGCCAACCACTGCGCTAACTTGCGATGGATCGGTAAGAAATACCCCTTGTAGAAATGGCTGCAGCACCGCGTGATAAAGACTTCCGGTTCCGCAGCGCAATAAGTGGGTCTTTACATCTTCATCGAACTTAGGTTTTGTAGCCAAATATCTAAGGAACGAAACTTTCTCCTTTAGCGTGCCAGTCTTTGATGAGAATACTGAAAATGGGGCTTGACGTGGATCTCCGATTTCATATCTTTTGTCTCCGATCGAGACGCCAATAGTTCGGGGCGCAACCTTGAAATCTAGCTCAGCGGCAATACCTAGCCGTTTGATTTGCGGATAATTCAAGTTAATCAACTGAAAACCACGGTCCAAAATAAAGCCGTCAATGACATCGGTGGCTACACGACCACCTGCTCGGTCTGCACCGTCAATTAGCGTCACTTCAATTCCTGCATCTTGCAAAGTTAATGTTGCACTTAACCCTGCAAGACCAGCACCAATGACTACATACATTTAGTAAATGAAACTCTTTGTTTTGTAACTTAGATGGCCACCAGATCTTTGGTCCAATATCGTGAACCAAAGCAGGAACCAGAATTGATCGAACAATGATCGTATCCAGGAGTACTCCGAAACCAACAGCGAAACCAAGTTCGGCCAATGGCACTAAAGGCAATAGGCCGAGGACTGCGAAGGTTGCCGCCAAGACAATTCCAGCAGAAGTAATTACGGCGCCAGTTACTGTTACACCCTTAATAACGCCAGCTCGAGTTCCGATCTTGGCACTTTCTTCACGAACACGCGTCATTAGGAATATGTTGTAGTCAATACCGAGTGCAACCAAGAAAATAAATGCAAAGAGTGGGAATGAATTGTCACCGCCCGCAAAACCAAATATGTGGTTAAAGACCAAGGCACATACGCCGAGGGTGGCGAAGTAGCTTAAAACCACAGTTCCCAAAAGAACTACTGCACTTAAAATACTGCGCAGCAGCAAGCCTAGAATCAAGGTAATCACCAGCAAAATAATTGGAATGATTGTTTTGTTATCTCGATTATTGGCTGTTCGAACATCGAAATAGACCGCGCTTGTTCCGCCAACTAACGCAGTTGAATCGGCAGACTTAGCAAGTTCACGAATCTTCGGAATGTCATTTCCAGCCTCGACACTGTCTGGAGCCTTATCGAGTGTCACATTGAGTACTGCGCGACCGTTTACAACCTTCATTTCTGGGGATTGTTGTCCGGCAAGTTCGATGCCATCAAGCATTGGCGTTATATCTGTGACGCCAGGTGCGCTCTTCACCGCCGCAGTCACAGCCGCAATTTTGTTCACGTCTACAACAATTTGGGTTGGGTCCCCTTCGCCACCAGGGAAATGCTTAACCAATAACTTTTGTCCGACAACTGATTCAGGATTACCGGTGAAAGTATCGACTGTTCCAATTCCGTCCGCCTTAAGCGTTGTGGATGTCGCTGCAAATGCTAGAAGAACCACTCCCGTAATCACCCAAGCTTTACGAGGATTTCGACCAATTGAATTAGCAACTTTTGACCACATACCGGTCATCACGTGATCATCACCATCATTTTTTGGAATACGCGGCCAAAAGATCCAGCGACCAAAAATCAATAGCAGAGCAGGCAAAAGTGTCAAAATAGTGATCATTGAGCAAACAATGCCTATGGCACCGATTGGTCCAAGCCCGGCAGTGTTTGTTAATTGGCTAAATAATAAAATCAAAAGTGAAATTGCCACGGTGGAACCAGAAGCGAGTATCGGCTCCCAAACTCCCTTATAGGCCGCGCGCATCGCCTCGAATCGGTTATCGGTGAAATGTAACTCTTCGCGGTAGCGAGCAATTAGAAGGAGCGCATAATCTGTGGCAGCGCCAATGACCAATACCGAAAGGATTCCTTGCGATTGGCCGTCGACATCAATGATGTCGTTCTTTGCCAAGAGATAAACAATTCCACCTGCTGTTGATAGTGCAAAGAGTGATGAAAGCAACGGAATAATCCAAAGGATTGGTGAGCGATATACGACGATCAAAATAACAGCAACAACTCCAAGGGTTGTAAACAGCAGCGACGAATCTAGTGTTCCAAATGCGCCGAAGAGATCGCCCAGTAGGCCACCAGGTCCAGTTACATATGGTGTAAATCCATTGGCTTCGGCGATTGGTTTAATGTCTTCGCGCAGGGCTTCAATCGCAGCCGGAAGTACAGGTTCATTGTTTGGCAATAATTTAGAAATCGCATTTCCGTCGAGCGGAATATTTGCAAGCAGCGCTTTCCCATCTTCTGATGGGAAAACTGAAATAACTTGGTTGGGTGCCAGATATTCTGAAAGCTTTGCCGATGTCCCAGCCAGAGTTAAATCCCCAACCTTTGCAACATGAGCACTAACTGCCTGCAACGTTGTGGGCGTAAATCTTCCCTCGAAAAGAACTAACGCAGGGAAATTAAATGAATCCTGAGATGAGAACTGCTGAATCTGCTCTGAAGCCAGCGTTGCTTCTGCGCCCTTAGGTAAGAATGATGAGTTGTTGTTCTCTTGAACCGAAGTCAACTTGCCGAACAGTGGGCC
>CAITKS010000234.1 GCA_903893085.1 uncultured Actinomycetes bacterium
AGTTTGAAGGTGAGCGCCACTCACGACTTCGTTTAATTCGTGCAATCAAGAACCGCTTTGGTGCATCTGATGAGGTTGGTTGTTTTGATCTAAGTGACACCGGAATCGAATCAGTTCTAGATCCAACCGGTTTATTTACATCTCGTCACGCAGAGCCTGTTCCAGGAACATGTGTAACTGTTACCTTGGAAGGTCGCCGCCCACTTCTTGCAGAAATCCAAGCGTTGGTATCTGCTGGTCGCGAAAATGATTACGGAAATGCCCGTCGCGTTGTTTCTGGTTTGGACTCTGCGCGTACCTCTATGACACTTGCAGTTCTAGAACTTCGCGCAAATATTCGCGTGGGTGGACGCGATGTATATGCAGCCACTGTTGGCGGCATGAAAATGACCGAACCGGCCGCTGATTTGGCTCTTGCTTTAGCTGTTGCATCGGCTGCAAAAGGCCTTGCTCTGCCTTCAGATTTAGTTGCAATCGGTGAAGTTGGTTTAGCTGGAGAAATCCGCAAGGTAAGCGGCGTTAATCGCAGACTTCAAGAGGCGTACCGACTTGGCTTCAAGCGCGCATTAGTTCCAACAGGTTCAGATACAAAGATTGATGGCATGGAGATCGTTGAAGTTTCACGCCTTGATGCCGCGCTAAAACGGGTAAAAATCACCGGCGAATGAGTTCGTTAGAAAAGCCGATTCTTACCTGGTTTAAAAAGAACAAAAGAGATCTACCGTGGCGCAACACAACACCGTGGGGTGTCATGGTCAGCGAGTACATGTTGCAACAAACTCCAGTCAATCGCGTTCTTCCTAAATGGAATGAGTGGATGGAACGTTGGCCAACACCTAAAGATTTAGCAAAGGCAACTCCTGCACAGGTCATTACCGCTTGGGGGCGACTTGGTTATCCGCGTCGCGCACTTCGGTTACATGCAGCTGCACACATCATCGCTGAAGATTTCAACAACATGGTTCCTGAAGATCAAGAGACTCTGCAACTACTTCCTGGAATTGGTGAGTACACCGCAGCAGCGATCGCTGCCTTTGCATTTGAACAACGCTCGCTGGTGATGGATGTAAATATCCGCAGATTGTTAGTTCGTGCCATTGATGGAGAAGAGCATCCAAAGCCAGCACCTACTGCTCAAGAGAAAGCTCGTCGTTTAGCAATCCTTCCGGCAAAGAATGCACATGTGTGGGCTGCTGCAACTATGGAACTTGGTGCGCTTGTTTGCACCTCCAAGAATCCATCGTGCGAACTGTGCCCGATCATTAGCCAATGTCAGTGGCGTAAAAATGGTTATCCGAAAACAGAGTTAGTTCGTAAATCCCAAGATTGGCATGGAACCGATCGCAAATGTCGCGGCACAATCGTTCAAGCACTTCGCGAGAATGATTCCCTTACTGAATCAGCAATCAAGAAGTTATGGCCCGATGAATCTCAGGTCGAAAAAGCATTGAAAACATTGGCTGATGACCTACTTATTCAAAGACTCCCCCGCAATCGCTATAGACTGCCGCAATGATTCGCTACGCAACTAAAGAGGATGTTCCTCGTATTCATCAGTTGATTAAAGATTTAGCTGAGTACGAAAAAGCACCATTAGAGGCAAAAGCTACTATCGAGCAAATCGAACAATCTTTTTTTAGCGACAACCCCGTTGCTTTCTGTCACGTCGCAGAGCACAACGGAGTAGTAGTTGGAATCTCTATTTGGTTCCTCAACTACTCAACCTGGTTAGGTAAGCCAGGGATTTATCTAGAAGATCTTTACGTAGATCCCGCTTACCGCGGCAAGGGATACGGCTTAGCTTTCCTTAAAGAGCTTGGAAAGATCTGCGTCGAACGGGATTATGAAAGATTGCAGTGGTGGGTTCTAGATTGGAATCAACCAAGCATCGATTTCTACACATCCTTGGGCGCTGTGCCAATGGATGAGTGGACCGTATATCGCGTTAGCGGAGATGCATTAAAGAAGTTGGGTTCTTAAGCCTTCTCAACTTTCACAACATCACCAAAATCACCAGATTCGACCACAGTGATTTTGTAACCCCAGATAGTAAGACTCTCACCTAACTTGAGTGGTGCATCTGCAAGTATGAATGATCCAATAGAAATTGGTCCAGTTCGATTTTCTGGTCTAACCACCGAGATTCCAGAATCTAACCTGGTGTCCGTTGTATCAAGGGTATAAACCAACGCACCTTCTGCAATTTTAGGAATTTTGAAATTCATACCCGCTGCTCGCTCAGACTCTATAGCAATTGCTTTTGTAGAACTGATTGGAATGACAAGTAACTTCTCAAATGTTCCAAAGTAATTAGCTGGTTTGATCCAGTAAATTCCAGAGTTCACTGGCGATCCGCAAATAACTTGAGAATCTCGGAGCATTCCAGCGAGCCATTTGTCCCACAAAATGAAGTCCGTAAGCATCCCAGACATGTTGCCCCAGCGACCCGTTCCCTTGTTCGGGCCTTGACCATCGCTGTCGCCACCGTGGTCATTCAACAAACCATTTGCGTGGAAAAACTCATGTAAATGTAGGAATGGTTCGACACCAAACCAACTCATAAAATCCACCTCGGTCGCGGGTGGCATTAAATAATTGTAGTTAACAATGCCTTCCGATGTTGAGACTCGGTCCATCCTAAATTGAGGACTATGGGCAATATATTCAGATGGAACCGAAAGAGGAACAAGAACAATTGTCATATCGATTCCGGAAAAATTCAATTCCTTGTCGGCGGCGGCAAAAATATCCTTTTGGTACCGTGGTAAATCAAGTTTCTTCCAAGTGTATCTTCCATTTTTTTCCAATATACCTTGGGTGTCATATGACTTTAAGTCTGTTCCAAGTTGGATGAATTTATCTGGAGTCTTGAAAGTTATTCGGGTATTACCATCGGAAATCTTAAAGTACATATTTTTTATGTAGTCTAAATACTTTCCATATTCTTTTGTTGGGCTTCCACTGGATTTAAAATCATTAAACTCCACTGGAATAACTTGAATCTGGAGATCGCCATTAAACTGCCAGCCATTGGTTCTGAAACCAACATTATTATTGTTATTCTGAGCAGGTAATTTGCACTGGCTGACAGGCTGCAAGATTGTTAAATCGCTAATTACTGAATTTGGCTTAATGTCTGGAAGCTTGACGTCCAGAAACCGATATGGGCGTGCACAACCAAATACTCTCATTGCAAAATCTTGATATGAACTCCACTCCGAGGGCACCTCAGGGTCCTTTTGACAAACATCTGTAAATACAAATGCAGAAGGGGTAGGAGTTGGTGATGCTATTGGAGTGGGGGTTGCGCTTACCGTAGGTGTGGGAGTTGGCGTAGGCGTCGCAATTGGTGTTGATGTTGTAGAAGCCACGGGCACTGGTTTTGCAACAGCAACGCCTTTATTCCAGACTAACTTTGTTCCACTCTTTACACATGTGTACTTCTTACCGTTGTATGTCGAAGTCGCACCGGCCTTAGTGCATTTACTTCCAGGTGTTACAGCAGCCTCTGATAGTTGAGTGGATATTAATGAAAGAGAAAGAACGGCTACCAAGCCTGCAAGCAATCTGCGCATTTCGAAAAG
>CAITKS010000235.1 GCA_903893085.1 uncultured Actinomycetes bacterium
CATGGAATACAGACGCCTTGGCAGTACCGGAATGTACGTTTCTGAAATCTCTTACGGAAACTGGATCACTCACGGAAACCAAATTGAATCAGATGCAGCTATCAAGTGTGTGAAAGCAGCCCTTGAAGTTGGCATCACAACCTTTGATACTGCAGATGTTTATGCAGGCACAAAAGCTGAAACAGTTTTGGGTAAGGCGCTCAAGGGCGTAAAGCGTGAGTCATATGAATTGTTTACTAAGGTTTATTGGCCAACAGGTACAGGCAAGAATGATCGCGGACTTTCTCGCAAGCACATCATCGAGTCATGTAATGCATCTCTGAAGCGACTTCAGACAGACCACATAGATCTCTACCAGATGCACCGCTTTGATTATGAAACACCTATCGAAGAGTCCTTAAGTGCATTTGATGATTTGATCCGTGCCGGCAAGGTTCACTACATTGGTTTTTCTGAGTGGAACGCAGAACAAATCAAGTCAGCATTAGAAATTCAAGATGCTCGTGGATACAACCGCTTTGTTTCAAGTCAGCCACAGTATTCAGCGCTATGGCGCGTTATTGAAGCAGAGGTTGTTCCGCTGTCTCAAAAAGAGGGCATAGGCCAAATCGTGTGGTCGCCTATGGCTCAAGGAATTTTGACGGGTAAGTACTTGCCTGGAAAGAAAGCACCAGCAGGATCTCGCGCAACTGACAAGGGCAGTGGCGCAAACATGATCAAGGGCTGGATGCGCGAAGAGGTTTTGGAAGCTGTTCAAAAGCTAAAGCCAATTGCAGATGGTGTTGGATTAACTATGGGCCAGCTTGCTATTGCCTGGGTGCTTCAGAATCCAAATGTTTCCAGCGCGATCATGGGCGCTACCAAGCCAAAGCAGGTCAAGGAAAACGTGAAGGCATCTGGTGTGAAGCTAGATGCAGATGTCATGAAAGCAATTGACGCAGCACTGGGCACTCTTCCAGAGCGCGATGCAAAGAAGAATGAAAGCCCGAATCCTCGCGCTTAGCTTTTCTTTTTGCTAATTGATACTTGAGGATGTGGCGCACGTAGGCGTCTCATTTGCGTTGAACGAAGCCAGGCATACATTCCGAGACCCTTGGTTGCTGTGCCAGGAAATTCTACTTCTACCGCTTTGCGGATTTTCTTGGAGAGAAGGAATCCATCGATAATTGCGATGATTAACATCGCATACATCAGTGCGATTGCTCCCAATTGAATAGCGGGAACTGGGAAAAGTGTTAACACCAAAACAACGAAAATTGTTGGCAGGAAGTATTCACCGGTTGAGCGACGAGAATCGACATAGTTTCGAACAAAGCGACGAGCAGGTCCGCGATCTCGAAGTGGCAGCGCAGCCTCATCTCCGCGAAGATATGCAGCGCGTTGGGCAATGCGATCTTGCTTGGACAGTGCCTTAGAAGCGCGCTTCTGATCTTTAGTGACTATGGGCGCAAGGGAAGAAACCTTACGTTTTGACTCAGCCTCTTTGCGCTTTGGGGTGGGACGGCCCTTGCTCTCGTTAGTACTCATGGCATAACTATAGAGGCCGTGTTGAACCGCTTCTCAACTCGCTTGCCAGACACGGGGGGAGTAGGCTTTCACTAGGAGTCAATCAAGGAGAGTGCAATGACAACTGAAGCAACGACAACAACTGGAATACAGCTAACTGATGTAGCCGCCGCAAAGGTGTCTGCATTGTTAGCTCAAGAAGGACGCGACGATCTCAACTTGCGCGTTGCTGTGCAACCAGGTGGATGTTCAGGTCTTAAGTACCAGCTCTACTTTGATGACCGCAACATGGATGGTGACATCGTGCGCGAATTCGGCGCAGTCAAGGTAATCACCGACAAGATGAGCGATCCATATCTTTCAGGTGCAACGATCGATTTCGTTGACACTATTGAGAAGCAGGGCTTTACGATTGATAATCCTCAGGCACAGGGTTCTTGTGCATGTGGCGATTCATTTAACTAAGCACATTCTCATTTCACACTAGTATCCC
>CAITKS010000236.1 GCA_903893085.1 uncultured Actinomycetes bacterium
AGCACACGGTGTTCGCTCAAATTCACGTCTGCTCTGGTTGGCGCATGCATCAACTCCACAAGGACGCTTAGTTCTTGATGCTGGTGCAGTGACTGCAATTCTCGAGCGCGGTGTATCTCTACTGCCTGCTGGCGTAACCGCTGTTGAAGGTGAATTTATTTCAGGAGATACCGTTGAATTAGTTGGTCCTGATAAGAAAATAATTGCGCGTGGATTAGTGGCATTTGATTCTGACGAAATCCCGCAAATGCTGGGTCGTTCAACTAAAGAACTTGCAGCATCCCTTGGCGCTGAATACGAGCGCGAACTCGTGCATCGCGATGATTTAGTACTGCTTTAACTCTTCTTTTCAGAAATCACGCGCAAGACCGATGCAATCTTGTCACTGATTCCATCTGCACTAGTTGGCATATCACTTAACTTTACGATCACGGTGTCATGAAGCGGATCCTGATAGATGTATTGACCATGCAGCCCCATCATCAAGTTAATTCCCGAATACGGATGCCACATTTGTGCGCCATAGCCCCAGCCGTAATCTAAGTTAACAATCGGGTTTGAAAGTCGCGCCTTCCAAGAAGTGCTGGCAATCTTTGGTGAACCAGACATTAGCGCCAAGCCAACTCGCGCATAATCTCGTGCTGCTGCGTTAAAGCAACAGAAAGCTTTCTCGTGTCCGCCAACTTTGTCGACGTTCCAGGTCGCATCGTAATCTGCGCCTACTTTCTTCCAGACTCGCTCACTAAATTCATCCGCTAACTTATTTCCAGTCACCTTTTGAATTATCAGCCCCAGCATCTGGGTATTGACGCTGCGATACTCTGGATAAGTTCCAGGCTTCTCAGACATTTTACGATTATTCTTCATAAAGAAATTCATATCTGTAGTCGCATACATTTGAGCAATCGCAACACCCCAGCCAGATGGCCCAGTTGGATAGTTATCTGAAACGCCTATTCCTGCGTTCATATCTAGCAAGTCTTTAATCGTTACGTCATCAAAGGAGGAATCTGCTTTAAATTCTGGCAAAATTTTGACGAAGGTATCGCTTTCCTTGATTTTTCTCTCATCAATTAATTGACCAATAACAAGCGACGTCATTGTTTTCGCAACAGAGTATGAGGGCAATACAGTCGATTCCGTTTTACCATTCAAGTATTTTTCATAAGTTATCTTGCCGCCGCGAATTACCAAGAAAGCATTGGTCTGAGTATTGGCTAAGAATTCATCGAATGAAATCTTCACGCCGCCCCAAGTGACGTCAGTAATCTTTTCAGGAGATCCCAGCTGCCAAGAGTTGTTATCACTTGGCGCCGCCTTGATCACATGAAATGGCATTAAGTCAGGGGTCTTGGACGCCGGCGCTAAACCTAATTTGATCGCCGCAATTGGTTCGGGATATCTAATCGCTTTGGTTAGACCGAAGAGGGCTAAATAAAGGACAAGAAGTACAACTACGACTCTACGAATTAATTTCAGCACGGCTACAGGGTATCTCCCTATACCCTTAGCCACATGGATGCAGCGCAATTAATCGCAGAGCTGGCGCTCACTGCACGTAAGGCAGCGCGGACTTTATCTACTGCAACCGGCGCCGAGCGAAAGGCCGCCTTGTATGCAATTGCGGACGCTATTGAAAAGCGAAGCGAAGAAATTGTTAAAGCAAATGCCATAGATATAGAACGTGCCAAGTCTGAAGATATGCACTCACAAATGCAGGATCGTTTATTGCTCAACGCATCTCGAGTCGCAGGAATTGCTAATGGTGCTCGCTTAGTTGCTGATCTTCCAGATCCACTTGGACA
>CAITKS010000237.1 GCA_903893085.1 uncultured Actinomycetes bacterium
AATTGGCTCGTATGGAATACGTAGCGCTGCGAAAATTTCATCGTAGAAGTTCTCTGCGCCAAGCAAGATTTCGTGGATGCGGCGCAGGAAATCACCAGATTGTGCGCCTTGAATAACGCGGTGATCGTAAGTACTTGTAAGTGTTACGACTTTGCTAATTGCCATGCGCGCCAAAGTTTCTTCACTTGCGCCTTGGAATTCGGCTGGATAATCCATTGCGCCAACGCCAATGATTAAGCCTTGTCCTTGCACCAAACGTGGAACTGAATGAACTGTGCCAATTGTTCCCGGATTAGTTAGTGAAACAGTTGTACCCGCATAATCTTCAACGGTTAAAGTCCCGCCACGAGCTTTCTTTACGATTTCTTCGTAGGCAACCCAGAACTGACCAAAATCTAACTCTTCGCAACCTTTAATTGATGGAACCAACAATTGACGTGTTCCATCTGGCTTTGGCAGATCAATTGCAATACCTAAGTTGATATGTTCTGGACGACCAAGTGCTGGCTTGCCATCGAGTTCACCATAGAAAACATTCATCTCTGGCATCGAACGAAGCGCCTTGATCATTGCGTAAGCAAGAATGTGGGTGAAAGAAAGTTTTCCACCGCGTGTGCGCTTTAAATGATTAGTAATGACTGTGCGGTTATCGATCATCAACTTTGCGGGTATCGCACGCACACTTGTTGCGGTCGGAACAGAAAGTGATGCTTCCATTGATGCAACAACGCGACCGGCAACACCACGAAGTGGTTCCATCGTTGCAGCGCCCGGTGTAATCAAAACTGGTGCAGGTTTTACTTGTGCTTGTGCTGGAGTTGGAGTCGTGACTTGAGCAACGGCAACAGGCGCAGCAACTGGTGCAACGGCAACTGGTGCTGAAACAACTGGTGCAGGTGCGGATGCAACTGGCGATGGTTGCGTAGATGGCGCGGGGTTAGAAACTTGTTGTGTTGCTTTAGGAACAGGTGGTGTGCCAGCTTTAGGTGCAGTTGTTTGCGGCGCAGTTGCCACTGGTGCGGAATTAGTAGCACCTGGTTTGTAAGTCTTAAAGAATTCAATCCATGAAGGTTCAACGGAATTTGGATCGGCTTGGTAGCGCTCGTACATTTCTTCGACGAGCCAATCATTGGCTCCGAAATCTGCCGACACGGGCAACCCCTTCTTCACGTTTAATGCGCAAAAAGAACGCTTAATACGTGGCTAAGACTATCGGCTGAGCGCGGCCACAATAAATCCTCTCTCGCCAACCCGAGGGGCGATATTGACCACAGCATCGCCTGATTTCGGCGGCGATGGCCATTCTCAGCGCGACAGTGGCGGCCAAAGTTGGCAGAGTTCGGGCATGAATTCTGCAGCTTCAGCCTCATCGCGCCCACTGGCAATTGTTAGTGGTGGCAGCCGAGGACTGGGATTTGAAACCGCGCGCGGATTAGCAGCAAAAGGTTTTGATTTAGCGCTAATTGCCAAAGACGAGAGCCGGTTAACGAGTGCTCGCCAAAGTTTGCTTAACGAATTCGCGCAGCCACATCCACAGCTTTCCATCACCACACATGCCGCAGATCTGGAAGATCAGAGCCAAGCCCGCAAAATTGCCGAAGAAATAAGCGCATCACTTCCTGTTGCCCAAGTACTTGTTCTGGCACATGGTGTGATGAGCGAGAAAATGTCGAAGACGCTTCGAACAACAGATGAAGAATGGAATCGCGTGATGGCGATTAATTTAAATTCAGTATTCACTCTCGTTAATGCAATTGCACCCGCTATGGCAGATGCGCGAAATGGTCGCGTAATTATTTATTCTGCATGCCTAGGTCGTATGTCTGGTCCCGGAAATGCAGGAGGTCTTGCACCGTATCGAATTAGTAAAGCGGGCGTGAATGCACTTGTTCGCAACTTTGCACATGAAACAGGAATGGGCGCTCGCGGTTTTTATGTAGATGCAATGTGCCCAAATCATTCGCGCACAGATATGGGTGGCGCTGATGCACCACGAAGTGCAGAAGAAGGTGCCGAAACAGCAGTCTGGCTAGCAACTGCTGATATTGCCGAACGCGGTTCCGAAAACGTAACCGGACTACTTTGGGAAGATCGCCAAGTAGTTCCCTGGTAAAAAGTTAATTACGCTCTTCGGGAATTATTGTCACTGCAAAATAAAGTACGGGCACAGCAAGTAAGAAAAGTGGAATCGCACCAATTAAGAAGCCACCCTCGAATTGATACTTCACAACACCGAGCACAATTAAGTTCGCCAACACCGCCGGTGCACGACCCCAACTCTTTTTCTGCGCAAACGCCCGCCCACATGCAATAAGACCAAGACCACCAATGAACGCAAAACCAAGCACACCCATCAGTGGCGGTATCTCGCGATCTTCATGAGTAAATCCCATGACCGCAACCCATGCTCCTAGGGCGAGCACAATCGCACCTTCTATATACAGCAGGGCTGTCACGATAGAACGTTTACGTGCTTGCTTGGCAGGATCGGTGCTCATAAGTGGGAAGGGTAGCAGTATGAGTTTTTCGCACGATGGTTTACACGACTCTCTCACTCGACTGGCTGCGCCTCCATATTTTTACGAGAGTTTAAAACGTGAAATTTCGATTGCCACCCGAAATGAATCCACTATTTCCGTAATACGTTACTTACTGGAACCCAGCCCTGTTTACGACGAGACGCTAATTGTTTTCGCTGATTTGTTAAGTCATTCATTTAGATTAGAAGATTACAAGGCGAGACTAGGTGAGAGAGAATTTGTAGTTCTAGTTCAAGGCAATGAAGTGCTTTCTCGGCAGATTAGCCAACGCCTAATCGCGAATTGGGCAATCGAGGGAACACCCGATATTGGGATCGGCTATTCATACGTGACACACCAAGTGGGCGAAAGCGCCCTAGAAGTTATGAATCGCCTTGATAGTTGCGAATTACTGCGCGCTACATTTTGATACTTTATTAACGCGGAGATAGTTGTTTTCCTAAGATATCCACAACCAGTATCACCTTTCCGGCCCGCCCATCGGGCTTACGTTTACCTTTCGCGACATGGAGATCGATGTCGCATTTGGGCCAATCGCGCATTTAATTAGCGACCCAACGATTGAAGAAATTTGGATCAATACTCCGAATCGTATTTTCATTGCAAGGGCAGGAAAGAGTGAACTAACGAATCTGGTACTAACCGCTGACGATGTTCGTCAACTGGTAGATCGAACTCTTATTTGGAGCGGGCGCAGGCTTGATCTATCTCATCCTTTTGTAGATGCACGTTTGCCTGACGGAAGTAGATTGCATGTAGTTATCCCTGAAATTACTTCAGAACACTGGGTAGTGAATATCCGTAAACATTTACTTCGCCATTTAAATATTAGTGATCTGGCTAGGCGCGGATCAATGACGCCAGAAATAGCTACGGCTCTTACAAACTCTGTTCGCGCGGGGCTAAATATTCTCGTTAGCGGTGGAACGCAATCAGGCAAGACGACGATGCTAAATGCATTGGTTTCAGCAACGCCTATCCATGAACGGGTAATCACGATCGAGGAAGTATTTGAATTAAAGCCGATGCTTCCCGATTTAGTTGCAATGCAGACAAGAAGCGAAAATTTACAAGGCGAAGGCGCGATTCCACTGCGCAAGTTAATTAAAGAAGCGTTGCGAATGCGTCCTTCAAGAATTGTGGTTGGAGAAGTCCGAGAAGCAGAGGCCCTCGATTTATTGATTGCACTCAACTCTGGACTGCCTGGAATGGGCACACTCCACGCAAACTCTGCGCGCGATGCAATCACGAAGCTTCAAACACTGCCGCTGTTAGCCGGTGAAAACATTTCGCATAAATTCATCGCACCAACAGTTGCCTCAGCCATTGATCTGGTTGTGCATGTGGGAATGAACTCCGATGGGAGTCGACAAGTCAGAGAAATCGCGGCAGTGACTGGAAGGTATGAAAACGATCGCGCTGAAATAGAAATTCTCTGGCGTTGGGATGGACAGCTCTATCAAAGAGGAATTGGTTCTATCGGAAATGAAGAGAAGTTTACCGCTGCCGGAATTCCGCTGGAAAGTTGGTGGCATAAATGAAAAGCGCGAAGAAATGGAATTCTCTTAATCGATATTTAAAATCTGCAGTATTTGGTTTTGTAACTCTTTTTTCTGTATTCATTGTCTCGTCATCAGCTGTAATCGCGTTAACTTTCACCTTCTTAGTAGTAGTGATTACAACCATTGCAGCGAAGCGAAATAACAATAAAAGATCTGAAGCGATGAGCGCCGCTTGGCCTGAGGTAATTGATCACTTAGTTACGGGAATTCAATCAGGGCTTTCGATTACTGAATCTTTAATTGGCCTTAGCTCTCGTGGACCAGAAGTGCTTAGACCACTCTTCAGCGAATTTGCTACTTCGATGAAATCACGTGGAAACTTTGATCTTTCTCTAGCGAAATTGAAAATTGATTGCGCCCAAACTGGCAGCGATCAAATCTTTGAAGCGATATCCATATCTAAAACCTTAGGTGGATCTGAACTTCTAACAATTCTTCGCACTGTTGGAACATTTCTCCGCCAAGATTTGGCACTACGACGTGAAATTGAAGTCAAACATGGCTGGATCAAAAACTCTGCACATCTCTCGGCTGCTGCTCCCTGGCTTCTATTACTTTTGCTTTCGACTCAACCTGCTACCTCAAGAGCATTTTCAACCAGTACTGGCGCACTAATTCTCTTTTTCGGAGTGGCAATGACTGCAGTCGCTTACTTATGGATGAATCACCTTGGTAAGTTGCCAGAACTTCCACGAGTATTTGGTGAGCGATGAAGTACTCAATCCTAATTCCGGGCTTATTTGCCGCATTCGGCGCTCTTTCACTCGCGCTAACCAACAGTCCGCGCAACGAAATGAAGCGACGTGTTTACAAGTCGAAAGATCGCATAGACGTGCAAGAACGTTTGGCTGAACTAGGTAAGTCAAAAAAATCTGACTTCGAAACTTTTCGAACCAACCAGTTAGTTTTATCGGGTGTGGCATCACTTGTAACAATCTTTATTCTTGTTTTATCGGGTAAGTCACCGATAATTGCCTTTTTGCTTTCTGGAATTTTCTCGGTTCTCATTTACTCAGTAATCGATCGCAATTTAACGAACAAGGTAAAAAGTCAAAGACTTCTAGTGGATGCTGAATTTCCAGCCATTGTAGAAATGTATTCACTAGCAATGTCGGCGGGCGAAACACCACTCGCGGCAATGGAGAGAATATCCAGGACAGCAAATGGTTCCTTAGCAATCAAATTTGCACGAGTTGTAGATCTTGTTAAATCGGGAAAGCCATTTCATATAGCGCTAGATGAAATGGGCAGAGACCTGGAATCCGTCTTAATTCGTAAATTTGTGGATGCTTTAATAATTGCCACACTGAGAGGTGCACCATTAATCGATGTTTTGCAGCGCCATGCGCAAGAGGCGCGAGAGAGTCAGCGAAACAGAGTATTAGGCGCGGCAGCTAAAGCAGAGATCTCGATGATGGTGCCAGTCGTTTTTCTAATTTTGCCAATCTCAATTCTATTTGCGCTCTGGCCATCTTTAGCCAATCTCAATTCGTTTACAGGGACTTAATACCCACTTCCATAAATTATGGATTTGGAAAGAAGAGAAGGCAGGAATATATGAAGGTATCAGTTAATTCAAGAATGAAGTCCGTCATTATGTGGACACATGTTAAGTTTTTAGAAGTACAGAAAATTACGGATATCTGGAATAGGCGCATCGTCGAACCGATGGCATCGGAACGCGGTGATGTACCGGGTTGGGTATTAGTTGTGTTGATGACGACCGGTCTTGTAACTGCAATTTGGACGATTGCGGCACCGCGTCTAACTAGCATTCTCAAGAACTCATTGGATGCCATGAACGGCATTAGATAATGCTGCGGCGTTTTCTAAAAGATGAAAAGGGGAGCGCAGAGAGTGCCATGGTGCTTATCCCAGTTGTCTTCCTTTTTCTGAGTAGCATGCAATTAGTTACCACTATTTTCTTTCGCAACGCAGAACTTGGAAATGTTCAGAGCCAAGCATCTACGCGGGCTATCTCCGGTGAAGTGGAAAACGGAGATACGTTTATTGCCATCTCATCACCGGATAGATTTCAAGATTTGAAGTTGCTTATAGTAAAAAAGCGTCGAGATATTCCAACACTTGTTCCCGGAATTAGAAATTTTTTGGGCCATAGCCTTGAAAGTAATGTCACTGGAATTGCAGTTGTAGAGCCTCAACCATGAAAAAATTCTTCAGAAACGAAAACGGCAGTGCGAGTGTGGAATTCGTCGCGCTAGCAATCCCACTTTTCATTCCCCTCTTTATCTTCTTAAATCAATTTGCAAATTTAAGCGGAGAAGAAGAAATTGCTCGAACGCTTGCTCGTGAAGGAGCGCGTGCGTATGTGGCGAGTTCTTCTAGCGAAACTGCTGAAGTTATGATGAATAGAGTAATTATGGCGGCAGGTAAAGAGTTCGGTCTTACGTCAGCACAATTTTCACGTTTAATAATTGGCCTTAAGTGCAGCACTTCTCCATGCCACTCTCCCAATGGGAGAATTCAAGTAACTGTCCACTTTAGCGCCACATCTGAATTTAGATCAGTAACTGCATCGGCACAGGAATACATCTCTCCATGGACTTAAAAAATAGGCTGATACGCGATGAGAGAGGCTCTATTTCTTTAGTAGTAATTACTTTGTTTCTTGTCACGGTAATGACTTCAATCGTTGTTACGGACATTGCATCAGTTGCAATTGCAAAACGTTCATTAACTCAAGTTACAGAAGCGGCAGCGCAACGCGGGGTTCGTAATCTTGACTTACGTGCCTATTATTCCGGCGAATTTGATCTAACGACTATGGCAAGCAATCTTTTCGGTATCGGACCTGAGGATCCTGGCGTCCCAATCGATTGTTCAAAAGCCGTTGGTGATGTGCAAGAGGCGCTCGTTGATTGGAGTTCCGGTGATAAATCTTTAAGGCGTGGTGAAATTACCGCGATGAGAATTAATGACATTGATTGCGATGGATTTGGTATTCAATTGTTAACTGAAGCGACCGCCAGACTTCCGATAGTGATTCCAATTTTTAAATTGGACAAGATTCAAATATCGGCGAGAGTTTCGACGACAAATACTCGAAAGGCTGGTTTTTCTCCCTTCGGTATAAGGATTTTCTAACACTCGCTATCCTTACCCTCATGGCCCGCGAATACGATCTCGAGATTGCTGCGATTGGAGCAACTCTGCTTTCGATCGAAAAGGTCTTGGATCTTCCTAAGTTAGAGGCCGAAGCGGTTGAACTTGAGGCCGCTGCTGGTGTTCCGAATTTATGGGATGACCCAGAAGCCGCACAGAAAATCACAAGCAAGTTATCTAGAGTTCAGAGCACGATTGCAAGGTTGACGGGCTTACGCCGCCGCGTTGAGGATCTGCCTATTTTATTTGAATTAGCGGGTTCAGAACCAGATGGTTCGGCGCTTAAAGATGCTGAAGGTGAACTTGATTCTGTTGTGAAAGCAATTAGCGAACTTGAAGTTACAACTTTGCTGAACGGTGAATATGACGACCGTGATGCTTTAATAACGATTAGATCAGAAGCCGGCGGTGTTGAAGCTGCTGACTGGGCGGAAATGCTTATGCGCATGTACTTGCGCTACTGCGAACGCCATGAATTTAAAGTTGATGTACTTGAAACTTCGTATGCCGAAGAAGCTGGAATTAAATCGACAACATTCCGGGTTGGCGCACCTTACGCATACGGCACTTTGTCGGTTGAGCAAGGAACACATCGATTAGTTCGTATTTCACCATTTGATTCGCAATCTCGTCGCCACACATCTTTTGCTGGCGTAGAAGTTGTGCCAGTTGTAGAACAAAGTGATCACATAGAAATTGATGAGAAAGAAATTCGCGTCGATGTGTATCGCTCATCTGGCCCTGGGGGACAAGGCGTAAATACAACGGATTCGGCTGTGCGCCTTACACACATCCCAACAGGAATTGTTGTCTCGTGTCAGAACGAGCGATCCCAAATTCAAAACAAGGCAACTGCAATGGCTGTTCTGCAATCTAAGTTATTAGAACGCCGTCGCCAAGAAGAACAAGCCAAGATCAATGCTTTAAAGGGCGATAACTCAGGTTCTTGGGGAAATCAAATGCGTTCATATGTATTGGCGCCGTATCAAATGGTTAAGGACTTAAGAAATAACCATGAAACCGGAAATACATCTGCAGTATTAAATGGTGAAATTGATGATTTCATCGAAGCAGGAATTCGCTGGCGTCGTTCTAGCGCCAACTAAATTTAATATTTCCAAGCTAGATCAGTTATCCCTGTGCACGTTACAGATTTGCATTAGTAATTATTTTCACATTGAGCGTTAATCATGCGTAGAAAAGCGCATGATTTTGCTGAGATTTGATGAGAATCCGCGCAATCTGCACCGATATCAGGCGCATTTGGCCGATCTATACCTAAACTAGGTCTCAGTACGGCGCTCTTACCCCTCGTATCCGATCGAGACGCCAAAGTAGAACGAAGGAGTTCGTGTGATTCGCTTTGAGAATGTGACGAAGTTATATAACGGCCAAGAACGTCCAGCCTTGGACACGGTCAGCCTGGAAATTGTGAAAGGTGAATTCGTATTCCTTGTTGGTCTTTCTGGTTCCGGTAAATCAACTTTCTTGCGTTTGATCTTGCGCGAAGAGCGCCCAACTGCAGGAATCATTCATGTGGCTGGAAAAGATTTAGGAAAGCTTGCTAACCACAAAGTTCCAGAGCTTCGCCGCCAAGTTGGAACCGTTTTCCAGGATTTCCGTTTGCTGCAGAATAAAACGATTAGCGAAAACGTGGCATTTACTTTGCACGTACTTGGTTATTCCAAGAAAGAGATAGCGCGCGAAGTTCCTGAAGTTCTAGAACTAGTCGGTTTAGAAGATAAAGGCGATCGCATGCCTAATGAAATCTCAGGCGGAGAACAACAACGTGT
>CAITKS010000238.1 GCA_903893085.1 uncultured Actinomycetes bacterium
GCGATAACACCGATGATCAAGAAGTTATCCAGTTGGAAAATACCATCAGTAAAGCGCACGATTACGGTGCGCATGATCTCCAGGATAATTACAACGAAGAGAATGTCGTTTATTCCCTGGATCATTCCGACGGGAAAAAACGGCCGAGTTTCGATTAAGCGCTGCAGGCTGTAACCAGCGGCTAAGACTGAAATAACAAACAAAACTATTCCGAGGAAGCCATGCAAAACATCCTCTAACTTATCTATGAAAGTGACAGGAATGAGTGACTCATCTTTAGTTAGTAAACCTTTTACTGATTTGTACTTCACGTGAGCTCCTTAACCTTCCTTAGATAATGGTTAAGGGTAAGTGCAGGTTTAGGCCCTTGCAATCTGAAAGGCAAGGACGCCCCGTTAGCCACAGGTGCCGTCTCCAGCAGGTCATATGGGCCGATCTCATTTGCATATCTTTCGCAAGTAGACATAGATAAACAGCGCTAATAGCCTTTGCGAGTATTGCTAACTCCACGAAAGGGAGACAACGTGCAGAAAAAGAAGTCACTTATATTCGCAGTATCACTTGCTCTTGCATTTGGATTAACTGCATGTTCAAAATCTGATTCAACTGATGTTGCATCTGCCTCATGCGAGAAGGCTGATCTTGCAACAGTTACAGATGGCAAGCTAACAATCGCAACTGGCGAGCCTGCTTACTATCCATGGATTATTGATGACAAGCCAGAATCTGGCGAAGGCTTTGAAGGAGCAGTTGCTTACGCAGTTGCTAAGCAACTTGGATTCTCTAACGATGAAGTTGTCTGGGTACGCACGACATTTGATGGCGCCGTAACTCCAGGTGAAAAGAACTTCGACTTTAACTTGCAGCAGTTCTCTATTACAGAAGAGCGCTCAAAGGTTGTTGATTTCTCATCACCTTATTACACAGCCCCTCAAGCAATCGTTTCCTACAAGGGAAGCAAGATTGCGGGAAAGACTTCAATAGCTGAACTCAAGGGAGCAAAGCTTGGAGCCGCAGTCGGTACAACTTCACTTGATGTTGTTGAAACTCAGATTGGTGTAAAGCCACAGGTATTCAATGACAACGCTGCAGCAGTAAGCGCGCTAAAGAATGGTCAGATTGATGGTCTAGTAGTAGACCTACCAACTGCTTTCTATCTTGCAGGTGTTGAAGTCACAGACGGACTTATCGTCGGCCAACTTCCATCAACTGGATCAGGTGACCAATTCGGTCTCTTGCTCTCAAAGGCAAACGCACTTACAAAGTGCGTTTCAGGCGCCGTTGATGCAATTACTGCAGATGGCACCCTTGCTGCGATCACTGATAAGTGGCTAGCCACTGATGCAGGCGCTCCAGTATTGAAGCCATAAGTAAATAAAGAAAAATAGTAGATAAACGCGGTAGTTTGGCGACCATGTCAGAGAGAAATAACTCTGCTTGGTCGCCAAGCTCACGTGAAATTGAACGTCGTGTACTGCGCCGCAAGCTAAGTCGCAAACAAGGACTAATCGCGGCAGTATCTTCAATATTGGTTCTAGGAACTTTAATTACAATTTTGGTTACATCTCCCGGCTGGGAAGTCGTTAAGGCAACATTCTTTGATATCGAATACGGAAAAGAAGTCTTTCCGACTGTATTAAAGGGTCTTTGGATAAACCTGCAATTAACTTTCGTAGGCGGCATAGCAATCGGCATCATCGCACTTGGCTTGGCGCTGCTACGCACCACAAAATCACCCGCTTTAACACCATTTAGATTCTTGGCTACGGCATACGTTGATATTTTCCGTGGCGCACCGCTGATCCTGATTATTTTGTTAGTTGGCTTTGGAGTTCCGGCGCTGAGGCTGCAGGGAATTTCAAGCAACGTGATTGTGCTCGGCACAGTTGCGGTTGTCTTGACTTATTCAGCATACGTAGCCGAAGTCATTAGATCTGGAATTCTTTCAATTCATCCCAGCCAACGTGCAGCTGCTAGATCACTGGGATTAACTTCCGGACAAACGATGCGATTTGTTGTCTTGCCCCAAGCGATACGTAGAGTCGTTCCACCTTTGCTAAATGACTTTGTATCACTGCTTAAAGACACTGGCTTAGTTTCTATTCTGGGTGTTACAGATGCGGTACGCGCAGCGCAGATAAATGCCAGCCGTACCTTTAATTACACCCCATACGTCGTCGCTGCGATTTTATTCTTGCTGATTACAATTCCAATGACTCGTTATACAGATAGGGCGATCAGACATCGCACCCAAGCACAGAATTCTGAAGGTGCGATCTGATGACTAATGTTTTGGAGTTACAGAGCGTTCGCAAAGCATTTGGTGCAGAAGTTGTACTTAACAACCTTTCACTGAGCGTTCCCGAGCACACCGCAACAGTTTTAATCGGCGCATCTGGCTCCGGTAAATCCACCTTGTTGAGATGTATCAACTTGTTGGAAACGATTGATGATGGACAGATTTTCCTAGATGGGCAAGAGATAACCGATCCCGCAATCAAAGTCGATGATGTGCGACGTAAGCTAGGAATGGTTTTTCAATCCTTTAACCTGTTTCCACATAAGACCGTTTTAGAGAACATCACACTTGCTCCAATAAAAGTACAGAACAAAAGTGCGGATGAAGCCCGCGAGATAGCGACGAAACTGCTTACACGTTTTGATTTGGCTGATAAATCAGATCAGTATCCGGATCGACTTAGCGGTGGACAGCAGCAACGCGTTGCCATAATTCGCTCACTTGCCGTGAATCCACGCCTGCTTCTCTTAGATGAGATCACCTCTGCTTTGGATCCGGTACTAGTTAATGAGGTTCTCAGCATTGTGCGAGATCTGAAGCAAGATGGCATGACCATGGTGCTTGCTACGCATGAAATGGGTTTTGCAACTCAGGTGGCGGATGAAGTTTGCTTCCTAGAATCAGGAAATATTCTTGAACGCGGCAGCGCTGAGCAAGTACTTAAAAATCCGACTAACCCAAAAACTCAGGAATTCCTAAAGCGCGTGCATCAAGCGGGGCGACTCTAAACAGTTCGATTCCTATGAAACTGTTTTATCAAACAGTTCTATGGATTATGAACTGAAACTTTCCCTCAACAAAATAAGTATCACCAGTAAATATCGGCTTTCCATCTCTTAAGTAGTGCACCTGATGCAGTTGTAGATACAGCTCGCTCTTTGGCTTACCTCGACCCCATCCA
>CAITKS010000239.1 GCA_903893085.1 uncultured Actinomycetes bacterium
ATCATGCTTCCAGCAGACATCGCAGCGCGCGCAGCTTTGTCGTCACCATTCTTGTATGCAGCAACAAGTGCGCCAGACATCATGCGAACTGCTTCGTATCCAATGGCATCACCAATTGGAGTTGAACATTTGGCAATGATTCCGGCAATCGCTTGTGCCAAAGCATCAATGCCAGTGTTCGCAGTCATAGTTGGTGGCATGCTGTAGGTAAGCACTGGATCAACAAGAGCAACCTGTGCACGAAGATTTGCATTGGCAATTCCTGCTTTGATTCCGGAGATTGGATCTGAAATTACTGAACCACCAGATACTTCTGAGCCTGTTCCGGCAGAAGTTGGAATCGCAATCAGCGCAGCAGTTGGAATTGGATAGTTAGGAGTCTGTGCTTGGAACTCGCGGAAGGTGCAATTGAGTTGAGCACATAGTCGAGCTGCCTTGGCAGTATCGATAACTGATCCGCCACCCAGGGCTACTACAACTTCAGAGTTAGAGCTTTTAAATGCAGCAGTCGCATCATCAACCATTTCTACTGTTGGTTCTCCTGCTGGTTTTTCAAAGATAGTTACAGTCAAATGTGAGATAGAAACCAAACGATCAATTAGGGCCTTGGCAGCAGGATTAAACTTTTCGATCCCGGCATCAACCATCAAGAAAACTTTGCTAGCGCCTAATTCATCGACAACTACAGGAAGTGCGGTAGAGATTCCTTCACCGAAGCGAACCTTTACAGGTAAGTGATTGTTAAAAGATTCAATAGCGCTCATGAGGACTCCCGCTTAATTAATGTAGTTGGTAACTAGGCTTTTTCGATCTCTGCGCAGGCTATCTTAGATAGAAATCTATCTACAAGTTCGAAGCCTCGCCTATTTGATTCAGGTTCAATAGTCTTAGTTTGAGCGCGTAATTCTTGAACCACAACACCTTCGGATTCAACTTCTACGCAGCCACCTTCCATAGCAAGCCATAAATCCAAAACATGCGAATCGATTTCAGGATGAAATTGCAGTCCTAAGGTGCGGCCATATGTAAATGCCTGTGAAGCAATTTCAGTTCTAGCGATCTCTTTTGCCTTAGCGGGCAACTGCCAGCGATCCCAGTGATATTGAAACCAAGGTCCGGGCTCAATTAGAGAGTGATCATCACTTTCAATCTGATACCAACCTAGTTCGGCCTTCGGCGCCCTAGCCACCGATCCCCCAAGAACCCGCGCCATTAATTGTCCACCAAAACAAATTCCAAGAATTGGAATTCCCGCGTTGTGGGCGGCTAATACTTTCTCCATCTCGGGCTTTAACCAATTGCCGATTCGATCATCTTCCCATGCACCCCATGGCGCACCGAGTACAACTAAGACATCGAATGACAACAAATCTGGCCACTCAACGGTGACATTAGGAGTCAGATAGTTTGCTTCATCAACAATTAAGAAACGTGTGATTTCATAACCTTGTTCTGAAAATCTCTGCGCTATGGGACCTGCTTCAGATGCGTGATCATGTTCGATAAATAGCGCGCGCTTAGACATTTGTGAATTCTACTTAGGGCTACTTCTGGATGCGAATTGGATTTTGGCCACGTGCGATCAAGCGTTCAAAGTGAACTTCACGCTTATCGTTAAAGGTTGCCGCTTCCTTGCCTGCGTTTTTCAAAAATGCGGCCAGTTCTTCGCGAGCGACCAGACCGTCACCAGAAAGGTCATTACGTTCAAAGACGTTCCATGCGCGCAATACTGGCGCAACCACTTCATCGATGTGCAACTGCAAGTCATAAATTCCAGCCAGTGCAATCTGTACCGCCTTGCGACCGAATCCAGGCATATTCGCACCCGGCATATCGAAGTTGGTTACTACATCGCTAATCGCACGCATCGCCGCATTTGGTTCCATATCTAGCGCTGCAGAAAGTGTGTTGCGATAGAAAAGCATATGGAGATTTTCATCAAGTGCCACACGTTGCATCATTGATTCTGCAATCGGATCATCTGAAATCTTTCCCGTGTTGCGGTGTGAAATACGTGTTGCTAACTCTTGGAAAGAAACGTAGGCAATCGTGTGCAGCATGTCGTTTTCATATGGTGTTTGGTAGCCAAGTGACATATGAGCCATACGCAAATCTTCGAGTTCATAAGGATCAACTCCGCGCGTTGCCATCAAATAATCACGAATCACAATTGAGTGACGTGCTTCTTCGGCGGTCCAACGTTCAATCCAATTACCCCATGCCCCATCGCGTCCCATGGAAATGGCAATTTCTGTGTGGTAACTCGGCAAGTTATCTTCGGTGAGCAAATTTAGAATAAGTGAATCTTGCGCGACTGGAGTTAGTCGAGAATCTTTTGCTTCCCAAGCATCACCATTTAGAGGGCCTGCATAATCTCGGCCTTCAGACCATGGGACATACTCGTGTGGATACCAGTTCTTCTGAACAGATAAGTGACGCTCGAGCTCAACCGCAACAACGGGTTCTAGATCGCGAATTAGCCTTGCTTGGATCTTTGCCGACTCTTCGCTCATAGGTGAACGCTACGCGGTAAGTGCGGTTACTGACTAGTTAGAAATTGTTTTTGGCGCGCTCAATTGCCTGTAATTCACGCCACTTTGCTATTTCTGCATGATTTCCACTTAACAAGATCTCAGGTACTGATATACCGCGCCATTCTTGTGGCTTTGAAAAATTTGGATACTCAAGATAACCATCCGAGTTATGAGACTCTTCAACAAGGGAATCAGGATTGCCAAGAACTCCTGGGATCAACCTGGTTATCGCCTCAATCATTACTAGCGAGGCTACTTCTCCCCCGCCAAGTACATAATCTCCAATTGAAACTTCATGTACATGAATATTCTTTGAAGCGTATTCAGCCGATGAGTAATGCTGACGAACTCGGTCATCTATTCCTTCATAGCGACCGCAAGCGAAAATTAGATGGGATTTAACAGCAAATTCTGCTGCCATCGCTTGGTTAAATCTTTTTCCGGCAGGTGTTAAAACAATTAGGTCTGTATCTTCAACCATCAACGGATCGAGAGCTTTGCCCCAGATTTCGGCAAGCATCACCATTCCCGCACCGCCGCCATATGGAGTGTCATCTACGGTGTTGTGATTATCGGTTGTAAATGTGCGCAGATCATGAACCTGTAATTCAACTAAACCCTTATTCTGCGCTTTCCCAAGCAGTGAGAGCTGTGCAGGTGCGAAATATTCAGGAAATATTGTGACGGCATCAATCTTCATTTAGCGACCTGGCCTTCATAGATATCAGGTGGGATCACGGTCATTCTCTTGGCCTTGATATCAACAATAGGTACTAGTTGATGGACAAAAGGAATCAAGATTTCACCTGAGTCACTCTTAATTGAAAGGACATCTTGTCCTGGCAAATTAAGGACTTCATTTACTTCGCCTAATAAATCGCCATCGACTGTGTAGGCCTGACATCCAATTAATTGCAGCACGTGATAATCATCTTCATCAACGCCCGGCTCATCTATATTTACTTCTGAATAGAGAAGCACATCACGATATTTTTCGATCGAATTTCGATCTGATATTCCTTCGAATCCCAGCAGGAGAATTCCATTGTGTACGCGCGCAGAAACCACGGTTAATTCCCCGTGGCTATCTGTATCGACTTTGGCGCCAATAGCAAAACGTTCTTCTGCTAAATCGGTGCGGACTTCAATGGTTGCTTCACCAAGAATTCCGTGAGCACGACCAATGCGACCTACGTTTAGGCGCATACCTGACAAGAGAGTTAACGAGCCTCGTCGGTATCGATGAGATCGACGCGAACTGTGCGACCTGCAATAGCGCTTACGACAGTGCGAAGCGCCTTTGCAGTGCGACCATTGCGTCCAATTACCTTGCCGATATCTTCAGGATTAACACGAACTTCTAGAGTTGTGCCGCGACGGTGAGTCTTTTCCTTAACGATGACATCTTCAGGATTATCAACGATTCCTTTAACGAGGTGCTCGAGAGCTTCGTCCATCATTGTTATTCAGCGGTCTCTTCAGTTACTGGTGCCTCTTCAGGCACAACATCTGTAGTCGTAACTTCAGCTGGAACCTCTGCCACGACTTCGTTCGCAGTTGGTTCGGACACTACTGGAGCTTCAACCGCAACTTCGTTCGTAGTTGGTTCGGACGCTTCAACAACTGGAGCAGGGTTAGCCTTTGCAGCTAACTTCTCTTGCGCCTTCTTCTTCATTGTTGTTGCGCCTTCTTTAGGCTCATCGTTAGCGGCCTTAACAGCTGCTTCATATGCAATGCTCTTTGCAGGCTTTGGTGCGGCAAATCGAAGAGTTCCTTCAGTACCAGGAAGTCCCTTGAACTTTTGCCAATCGCCGGTGACCTTAAAGATTGCCTCTACAGCCTCTGTTGGTTGTGCACCGACTCCGAGCCAATATTGTGCGCGCTCTGAGTTAACTTCCATGATTGAAGGCTCTTGCCCTGGAACGTAACGACCAATTTCTTCAATTGAAAGTCCGTTACGTGCTTTGCGTGAATCTGTTACGACGATGCGGAAAAATGGTGTGCGGATCTTTCCCATGCGCATTAAGCGAATTTTTGTAGACAAAGAAGTAATGCTCCTAAAAAGTGTGTCAGTTCTCGATGAGTGCAGCGGGGTGCGCACGTACAAGGCCCAACTTTGGATATGGATGTTGTGGGGGTAGAGGGCCCCTCAACAGGAGGCTAATCTTGCCATTAACGCCTGCAGATGCGAAATTGAGGCGTTAACCCTGCTCCTGTGCAGCACGTTTAGCTGGATTACCAGATTTCGACTTTTTCTTCGCCGGTTGCTGCCCTTTCTGAGCCCCA
The DNA here is from genome assembly GCA_903893085.1 of uncultured Actinomycetes bacterium. The sequence goes on from CAITKS010000239.1 coordinate 4,821, forward strand.
TGTTGATGGCCACCAAGTCCAGCGCCCATACCAGCAGGAATTCCCATGCCCTGCGCCATAGCAGGTGGCATTGCTCCACCTTTTCGCATCTGTCGCATCATCTTTTGGGCTGCAGTGAATTTATCAACTAGAGAATTAACATCCTGAACTTTGCGTCCAGCACCGAGTGCAATACGTGCGCGACGAGAACCATTTAATACTTTTGGATCTTCGCGCTCTAGTGGCGTCATCGACTGAACAATAGATTTCGTGCGAGTAATTTCTGATTCATCAAAGTTTTCAATCTGCTTCTTCATGGCACCCGCGCCAGGCAGCATTCCCAAAAGTTTAGACATCGAACCCATCTTCGACATTGCTTCCAACTGCTCAAGAAAGTCAGAGAGCGTGAAATCATCTCCTCGCGCAAATTTCTCTTCTAACTTAGCGGTCGAATCTCCATCAAAAGCTTTCTTGGCTTGCTCAGCAAGAGTTGCAACATCTCCCAAACCTAGGATTCGAGATGCCATTCGTTCTGGATAGAAAA
>CAITKS010000240.1 GCA_903893085.1 uncultured Actinomycetes bacterium
AAGTGGCCTGGGGCGTATCCGATTTTCGTTCAAGAAGCTAAAGGTGCGCGCTTTACCGATGTTGATGGAAATACATACATCGATTTTTGTTTAGGTGACACAGGGTCGATGACGGGCCACTCACCAGATGCAACTGTGGCTGCGATTCGCGAGCAAGCAGGTAAGGGAATTACCGCGATGCTTCCAACGGCAGATGCAGCGGTTGTGTCGGCAGAGTTAGCGGGCCGCTTTGGTTTGCCGCTGTGGCAGTTCACAGTGTCAGCAACTGACGCTAACCGCCACGTAATTCGTTACAGCCGTTTGATTACAGGTCGTTCAAAGATCGTTGTTATTGATCGTTGTTATCACGGCTCAGTAGATGAAACCTTTGCAACACTGGATTCTGCTGGAAATACAGTAGCCCGTGAAGGAAATATCGGTGCCCCAGTAGCACTTGATCAAACAACCCGTGTTGTGGAATTCAACGATATCGCAGGTATGGAAAAGGCGTTGGCACATGGAGATGTTGCGGCGATCTTGATGGAACCTGCGATGACAAATGTTGGAATTGTCTTGCCAGAGGCTGGGTACTTAGAAGCTGTGCAGGAATTAGCAAAGAAGTTCGGAACTATTTTGATTATTGATGAGACCCACACAATTTCAGTGGGTCCTGGTGGAATGACAGCAGACCGCGGATTAAAGCCAGATTTCCTAACAATCGGTAAGGCAATCGGTGGCGGAATTCCAACAGGAACATTTGGTATGACTCAAGCGATTGCAGACAAGATAAAGACAATGGTTGAACTTGAGATCATTGACACCGGTGGAGTCGGTGGAACATTGGCAGGAAATGCCTTGTCTTTAGCTGCAATGCGAGCGACATTGACCCAGGTTCTGACTCAAGAAAACTTTGATCGCATGATTGATTTGGGAAGCCGTTGGTCAGATGGCGTGGATTCTGCGATTGATGAGTTTGATCTGCCGTGGTCTGTTAACCGCTTGGGTGCTCGCGGCGAGTACATCTTTGGCAAGTTCGCACCCGTTACTGGTGCCGATGCCAACAATGCGGGTGACTTTGAATTAGAGCAGTACATCCATTTGCGTATGTTGAATGATGGCTTCTTGATCACGCCATTTCACAACATGGCGCTGATGTGCCCTGATACAACCGCGGCCGATGTTGATGCCCATACGAATGCGTTTAATATGATGTGTGCTGAATTAGTTCATCCCTGACCACTAAGAGCCTTCAAAATATAGGGATCCTGCTTTAACCTATCTTTGTGAAGAAGCTTCTTGCCGTCCTTGTTACTGCGGCACTCTTTCTTGTGCCATTGAATGCTGTTGCAGCCGTAAAAACGGGAGACACTTGTAAGAAAGTTGGAACAACTGCAACAGCTAACGGCAAGAAATTCACTTGCATCAAGAGCGGAAAGAAGTTGGTCTGGAATAAAGGGGCAGCCGTTGCACCGAAGTCAACGGCTACTCCAACTGCCACTCAGACCCCAGCATCTAATTCGCCTTCCGATCCGATAGCACCAACCTCCTTTGAAGACATTGGTGAACGTTATAAAGGTATTGGCCCTGTTGTTTGGAAAGAAGCCCAAGCGCTTTCATTAGCAGGACCACAGAAATCAGAATTTGAAATCCAGATAGGCCCTAGTACGACGCCTTCCTCAGGGGTCAGCAATCCAAACACTTACCTAGCTCGAATTTCAAAGCTCTGGAGTAATTACCTCCAACCCATTAAAACCAAAGTATTCATGTTTAACTTTAGAGATGTCGGTTGGGTAAAGCAGAAAAATACTGATTTAGGTGGATCTATCCACACCCCGGAGACGATTGCTGGAGCCTGCACAAGTGCTGAGAATTGTTCTTCATTTGGCGGTGCATTCAACGGCTTAGGACAACTCTACATCGGTGTTCAAATCAAAAACTTTGATGATTATTCAATTGGATTTGTCCGAGGAAATTTTGGACACGAATATACGCACACCGTTCAATACATGGCACTCAATGCACCAGCAAATGTAAAACTTCCGTGTTGGTATGCAGAAGGTCAACCCCAAGTTCCAGGTCAAGCATTGGGATTTGAAACACAAGCAAATTATTTAAAGTCCCGCACATCGTGGACAACTAGACCTGCAGGCATACTTGTTGATTATTCTCCCTCATCAATTTTAAATTTTTACGAAATGACAGGTGGATCTGGAAACGGTAACTGTAATTCTGATTTCAGACCTAGAGCATATGATCTGGGGTATATGACGGTGGAAGCGTTGGCTTCAATCAAGGGAATTCAATCTACGATGGATGTTGTTGTTGGAGTTGGCAAGGGACTTTCCTTTGCAGAGAGCTTCAAGAGTGTGTATGGATTATCGTGGGATGAGGCTGCACCAATTCTTGCAAGAGTCGTCTCTGAGGAGTTTATAAGGCCATGAGGAAAATCCTATTAACAATGATTTCTGTTTCCATAGTGATCGCTCCAATAAATGCAACTGCTGCTGTGAAAGCTGGGGATGCGTGTAAGAAAGCTGGTACAACGGCAACGGCCAATGGGAAGAGGTACACCTGCATTAAGAGTGGCAAGAGACTTGCGTGGAACAAAGGTGTAGCGATTGCAGCACCAAAGCCAACTTCAACCACTACGCCAACTTCAACTGCGTCTCCTTCTACAACTTCAACGCCTGTGCCTTCAAAGGATTTAAATCGCGGATACATTCGGAACGGTCAGTTTGTTTACCGAGTTGTAAATGGTGTTCTTGAACGTAGAATTTATGATTCGAATGATTACGCCTCTATAGACACACGCCAAGAGAGCGAATTTGATGCTATTCGGGCAAAGGCCTATAAAGAAATGAGGAGTTTACTTAGCGTAAGTGGCCATCCAAGAATCAATATCCAATATTCGATAACAGACAACTACCCAAAAGCACACTCTGAAGCCATAAAGCTCGGTGTCATTTTTGCTGCAGAGCGCATAAACGCTTTAGTAGATGAAAACTTTAAAACGAGTGTTGTGCTGGTGACTGAAAAAGATAAAGAGTATGTAAGAACCAATTTAGGAAAATTGTCCCGCCCGGACGAAGTAGGTGGAACTCTTGCGAATCTAGATCGCTACGTATCTAATTCCCAGGCAGTTGGATCCGGGTCAGCTGGTTTCAATCGTCGAGGCGAAGGTTTTATGGGCGGCACTTATGTTGGGACGTTCCCATCGTATTTAGGCATCGACTTCTTGTGGCCTGAGATTGCTACCCACGAAATGACCCATGTGTTACAAATGTTTTACATTTCAAAGCGCGAGTACAACTCTGAGGTAGCCTGGTTAAAGGTTGCACCAGTTCATTTCACTGAGGGAAGTGCAAATACAATTGGACATGCATGGGCGGTTCAGAATCTTGGTTGGTATAGCGATGAATCGGATTACACAATTAAGAGATATATGTCAGGTTTCCGGGGAAACAACAAAATGCAGACAGAAGCTGAAGTCTTAGAGATGCTTGAAAAAACAATCTCAAGAGCAGATTCTCAGTACTCCGAAATGGCATATCCCGTTGGTCAGGTACTTTGGGAATACATCATTGGAACCTATGGCTTCGATTCCTATATAAAGTTTTTAAAGAACATTTCAGTGCTGCCAAGTTATGAAGATAATTTAAAAGCAGTGACTGGACTTTCGAAGAATGAGCTGTATAAAAATGCTGCTCCGTACATGATTTCAACTTGGAAGCGAGCGATGGCACTTCCGAACCGCTAAGGGCTAGTTAAACCCTAAAGAGTCGTACAGCTTTAAGCCTTTGTCATTGTCTGCATCCACGTACAAGATCGCGTGCTTAAGTCCTTTATCTACAAGGTAATTGATAGCGGCCACAGAAAGAGCGCGAGCAATGCCCTTTCCAGCGTGATCTGGGTGGGTTCCAACGACATAAAGCTCGCCCACTGGATCTTGATTGATTAAGTCCTGGTGGATCTTGGTCCACACAAAGCCTTCAATAACACCGTTTTCAGTTGCTAAAAAGAAGCCATCTGCATCAAACCAAGGCTCTGCCATGCGGTTATCTAAATCTTCCATCGCCCAATTACCTTGATCTGGGTGATGAGCAAAAACGTGATTGTTTAAATTTAGCCACTGTTGTTTGTGAAGAGCAGGGTCAAAGGTTTCGATTGTGTAATCGTGGTCTGCTTGTGGAAGCGAATTAGTATCTAAATCGCGATGCAGTTTAAGTATGTGACGCATGGTTAGGCATCAACGGTAAAGCGGTATCCAACATTTCGGACTGTGCCGATAATTGCTTCAAACTCAGGGCCAAGCTTTGAACGAAGGCGACGAATGTGTACGTCGACGGTGCGAGTTCCACCGAAGTAGTCATAGCCCCAGATCTCCTGTAGCAATTGTGCTCTTGTGAAGACACG
>CAITKS010000241.1 GCA_903893085.1 uncultured Actinomycetes bacterium
CATCTGCTTGGGCTTGCCGCGATTTGGAAAGTAGCGGAGTTGAAAATGTAAAACTCTGGCAACGTGGTGTAGACCTCGTTAACTTCACACCAGAAAAGCGCGATGAAGAATTGCGTCAAGAATTCTTAGCAAAGCGTGGGGCCAAGTACGTAGTTGGTTACGTTGGCCGCTTAGCCAATGAAAAACGTATCGATGATTTAGCAATCCTGGATTCTCAACCTGATATACAGCTAGTAATTGTTGGACAAGGTCCAGCCGAAGCGCGCCTGAAGCGCGACCTGCCTAACGCAATCTTCGTTGGATATAAATCAGGTGCTGAATTAGCTCGCCATGTTGCATCATTCGATACTTTTGTTCACACCGGAAAGCACGAAACATTTTGTCAAGCAATTCAAGAATCTCTCGCTGCCGGAACCGTTGTTGTTGGCCCTGATACTGGAGGCCCTACCGATCTAATTGATCATGGCCGTACAGGATTGTTAATTGATACAGCCGATTCTCATCTACTTCTTCATTCTGTATATAACTTGTTAGAACATCCTGCGCTGGATCTGATGCAGATCGCAGCTCGTAAATCTGTCGAACATCGCACATGGGACTTCATTAATGAGAGCCTGATCGGACACTATCGAGAAGTAATCCAAGAGATTGCATCGAGAAAAGAACTAGTCGCATGAAGATAATTCACGTAGCAAATTTCTATGGCCCTAAATCAGGCGGTATCAAGACCACTCTTCATAACCTCGGAACTGGCTATACAAACCGTGGGCATGAATTTACCTATATTGTTCCTGGAAATGGTTTTCATCAAGAGAAAACCGCGCACGGCAATCGCATCACCGTGCCATCGTGGGTGATTCCATTTAGCGGCGGATATCGCATTATTAAATCAAATCGCCAAATCAAAAGCATTTTATTAACTCTGGCACCAGATCGACTTGAAATCTCTGATCGCTTCACCTTATCTGGCGTTGGACGGTGGGCAAAAGCGCACAAGATTTCGACTTTAGTATTTAGCCACGAAACTTTACGTGGATTGATCAAAACTTACCTTCCATTTTCATTAAACCGCTTTGTACGTTGGCATAACACTCGCCTAGCCGCCAGCTTTGACCATGTCGTTACTACAACAAATTTTGCTGCAGCAGAGTTCCGTGAGATCGGAACAACTAACTTGCTCCAGATTCCACTCGGTGTGGATCTGCAAACATTTTCACCAAAGAATCGCGATGAAGAACTGCGAACCAAGTTACTCAAAGGTGGCGATGTTCTACTAGTGCACTGCGGTCGCTTATCCCCTGAAAAGAAACCAGAGCGTTCTATCGATGCGCTGCGTGAACTATTAAAGGCCGGAATAAATGCCCGTTTAATTTATGTAGGCACAGGTCCGCTACATAAGAAACTCTACGAATCATCGCGCGATATTCCAGTTACTTTTCTAGGTTATGTCTCAGATAAGAAATATTTAGCGAGCATCATCGCATCAGCAGATATCTCTATCGCACCTGGTCCAATCGAAACTTTCTGCCTGGCAGCACTTGAATCACTTGCCAGCGGGACTCCAGTTGTCTGCTCAAAAACCAGCGCAGTTGGTGAATTCTTGTTAACTGGTGCCAATAATTACGTTGGTTTAGCAGCCGATAACAATGGAGCAGCTATTGCGAAGGCAGTGCAAGAGCTAATTCTTAAGTTGCAGAGCGATAACACTCTTCGCTCACGTTGCCAACATCAAGCTGAGAACTTTCCTTGGTCTTCCACAATTTCGCAGATGCTCTCGATCCAGCAACGACGAATTTTAAGGGCTGCTTAAAATGACTCAGCCGCTAACTCTTGCCGTAATTGGTGATAGCGCGGCTTCGGGAGTTGGCGACTCAGATACAAACGGTAATCACTTTGGTTGGGGTTACCACCTGGCACAAGCATTTAACGAACCGCTTATCTACATCAACGCCGCTCGCCCTGGTGCTCGTTCTGGTGAAGTATTAGAAGAGCAATTAGTTAAGGTCTCTGTTCACGATCCAGAGCTGGTCGCCGTTGTCGTCGGCGGCAATGATTTACTTCGTAGTAATTTCTCTCCAGCAGTTTTCGAACAAAACTTACGAGAGACACTTATTCGCTTGATTTCTAACGGCGCAACCGTGATGCTCTTAGAATTGCACGATCCAACCAAGATAGTTCCGATGCCATATCTTGTTGGGCGAATCTGCCGCAGGCGTGTAGCCGCAGTTAATAAGGCGACAAAAAAGATGGCGCAAGATTTCGGTGCGATTATGTTGCCAACTAGATCTTTAGAAAACATCTATGCCAGATCAAAATGGCATGTCGATCGCATGCATCCGAGCAAACTTGGTCATCAATTCATTGCC
>CAITKS010000242.1 GCA_903893085.1 uncultured Actinomycetes bacterium
CTGCATGCAGGAAAGAGCGTCGAGGATTCAGTTGTTGCAACTGTAAATTCTGCAGGCAAGACTGTTTTCTATTCTGGGCTTACCGTTTTCGTAACTTTAAGTGCGCTGATCTTCTTTCCTCTTGATTTCTTAAAATCATTTGGTTATGCCGGTGTTAGCGTTATTTCACTCGCGGTCATCGGAGCCTTGGTTCCCCTACCCGCGCTCATGGCTTTACTCGGACACAAAATTGATAAAGGAGTGGTTCGCAAAGCGGGAATTACCCCTAAAGAAGATGGCCGCTGGGCACATACCGCCCGATATGTAATGCGTCGCCCCGTTCCGGTTGTAATTGGTTCGCTACTCGTCTTGGGAGTTTTATCTGCGCCAATTGTCAATATTGCTTTCGCACAAGTTGATTCCAGAGTTCTACCAAAGAGCGATTCAGCCGCTATCAGTGCTGCGACAATAATTGAAAGATTTGATTCATTTGAAGGAAGTCCGATCGAAGTTGTAATCCCCAATGGTGTCGGCCGTGAGTCTGAAGTTGATGCTTACCTCGCACAAGTTTTAAAGGTGGATGGCATAGCTCGTATCGCACCTACCGAGACTTACGGAAGTGATTTACGAATTCAAGTCATTCCTTCGAAAGCATCTCGCACGCTTGCCGCCGAAAAAATTATTAAGGATATTCGAGAAATATCGAGCCCCGCAGGCACTTTGATTGGTGGAGCTGCTGCCGACTTTACTGATTCACAAGATGGAATTGCCCGCACACTTCCATTGGCTCTGGGCTGGATCGCCTTTTGGGTAATGATCCTCATCTTCATATTTACGGGTTCTATCATTCTGCCAATTAAAGCGGTTTTGTTAAATGGACTTTCACTTGTTGCCACTCTCGGCGCAGTTACTTGGGTTTTCATTGACGGACATTTGAAATGGTTGGTCGGTGACTTCACCGTAACCGGTGCCCTAGATACAGGAGTTGTGATTCTGATTGCTGTTGTGGTCTTTGGGCTTTCTATGGACTATGAACTCTTCTTGTTATCTCGTATTCGTGAAGAACACATGGCAGGTAAGAGCAATATCGAATCTGTTGCTGTTGGACTGCAGCGCTCTGCGCGCATAATCACTGCCGCAGCTTTGCTGTTAGCGGTGGTCTTCGCAGCATTCATGATTAGCGGAGTTACATCTATCAAGATGATGGGATTTGGCGTTTCATTTGCAGTGCTGCTCGATGCAACTTTAATCCGCGCACTTTTAGTGCCCGCGCTTATGCGTTTATTTGGTGAAAGTAACTGGTGGGCTCCAAAACCACTTCGTCGATTCACAATTACGCATTAATTTTTTATTGGTGTCCCCGGCGGGAGTTGAACCTGCGACCTACCGCTTAGGAGGCGGTTGCTCTATCCACTGAGCTACGGGGACTTGCGGGAAATTTTATTTAACTTGGCAAAGGTTATCTCTATGGCTAGCCTTGGGCTAACGCGTTTAACATTGAACGTATGAATTTTAGAACGAAAGGCCACCCATGAAAGCGCTCGTTATCGGCGCAGGCGGAGTTGGCAGGGCAATCGCAAATATCGCATCTCGCCGACCATTTATTACTTCAATGGTTATTGCAGATCGCAACCTGTCACGAGCCGAAGAAGCGGTATCAAGAGTTAAAGATCCGCGTTTTTCAGCCGCTGAAGTAAATGCGGCAGAGTTAGAAGATATTCGCTCACTTATTCGTAAAGCTAACCCTGACATTGTTATCAACGCCGTTGATCCGCGATTTGTAATGCCAATTTTTTTAGCGTGTGAAATTGAAAATACGAATTACATGGATATGGCAATGTCTTTGTCGCGCCCACATCCGCACTATCCAAATTCTGAAACTGGCGTAAAGCTTGGCGATGAACAATTTGCACGTGACTGGAACTGGTGTGAGCGCGGCACATACGCGCTAGTTGGAATGGGTATCGAACCTGGCATGAGTGATGTATTTGCTCGTTATGCCTCTGATCATCTCTTTTCGCGCATTGATGAGATAACCGTGCTTGATGGATCTAACTTGGTTGTAGAAGGTGCTGACTTCGCGCCATCATTTTCAATTTGGACCACGATTGAGGAATGTTTAAATCCTCCTTTGGTTTGGGAAGATGGCCGCGGTTGGTTTACAACTGAACCATTTAGTGAGTTGGAAGTATTTGATTTTCCTGAAGGAATTGGACCTGTTGAATGTGTAAACGTAGAACACGAAGAAGTTGTTCTGATTCCCCAAAAAGTTGATGCCAAGAAAGTTAACTTCAAATACGGTCTGGGTGCTCAGTTCATCACCACTTTAAAGACAATACATATGTTGGGTATGGATCGTAAAGAAACGGTTGAAGTTCAAGGCCACCCTGTTTCACCGCGCGATTTGCTCGCTGCATCACTTCCAGATCCGGCAACTTTAGGATCACGTATGAAAGGTAAGACTTGCGCAGGTGCTTTAGTAAAAGGTCTCGATAAAAATTCCAAGCCTTATGCCTGCTATATGTACAACGTCGTTGATAACGAATGGTCGATGGCAAATTATGGAGATCAGGC
>CAITKS010000243.1 GCA_903893085.1 uncultured Actinomycetes bacterium
CAACCCGCACGGTCCTTGTTACCTTGCCTAAAAACCCTGCATGGAGCCCGTCTAAACCAGCGGCTGAAATAGTGGATACTTCTCTCCTGACCTGGGTAACCGAGGTCGTCGACCAATTAACGAAAGCGAGCACCACGTGAAGAAGATCCTGGCTGTCCTGACAATTGCATCAGCTCTGCTTCTTACCGGCTGCTCACAAACAAATGAAGCGGCATCAGTTGGTGGCTTCAAGATTTCTCAAACCGATTTACAGGCCAGCATTGATGCTGTTATTGCTGAACGTGCCAAAGTTGATTCATCACAGATGCAACTTGAAACAGGAGATGCACTTAACCGTGGCCAACTTCGCTTTAAGATTTTGATGCATACCTTTGATGAGATTGCTAAAGAGTTAAAGATCGAAGTTACATCTAGCGATGTTGAGGCGAAGAAAGCGACCATCACCGAATCTGTTGGTGGAAAGACTGAGCTTCCTAAGAACTTGGTAAATGCTGCGATCGCGCAAGCAGATTTTGATACATATGTCCGTGCCATTGTTATCTCAGAGCAGATCACCGCAGCGCTGGGCGCATCAGGTGTTGCTGAAGAAGAGATTGCAACCAAGCTTGGTCAGTTACTAACTGCAAAGGCAAAAGAACTTGGCGTGAAAGTTAACCCACGTTACGGATTTTGGGATGCCGAAGTTGGCGATGTTGTTGCAGCCGATGTAACCGGCGACGCTGTCGCACCTTCTGCAAAGTAATTAAATGTCAGGTTCAGAACTTCAACGCCTCGTTGAGGTTATGGATCGGCTTCGCTCTCCCGGCGGCTGTCCGTGGGATGCCGAGCAAACGCACGAATCCCTGGTTAAGTATTTGCTCGAAGAGTCATACGAATTTATCGATTCGGTAGATGCCAAAGACCGCGAAGGAATGCGCGAAGAACTAGGCGATGTATTACTTCAGGTTTATTTTCATTCTCGTATTGCGCAAGATCATCCAACTGATCCATTTTCAATCGAAGATGTTGCGCGCGCAATTGCCGATAAGTTAATTCGCCGTCACCCACACGTTTTCGAGGGTTTGCAAGTTTCTGGCACTGAAGAAATTATTGATAACTGGGAAGAAATTAAAGCGAAAGAGAAAGGGCGAACCTCGGCTCTTGATGGCGTTGCACTTGCACAACCGGCACTTCCATTAGTTGAAAAACTTCTTTACCGAGCTGAAAAATATAAAGTTCATGTGCAGTTAACGAAATATCAAAGTGATAAGCCTGCAACCAACGAAAGCGTAGGCGAAGCCCTGGCATCGATTATCGCGTGGGCTCGAGATAACGAGATTGACCCTGAAAATGCGCTGCGCCTATATGGCCGCCAAATTGCCGAGCAGATTAGAGATGCCGAGTCGCGGTAGTATTGCCTCATACCGTTCAGTGCCGAGCGTGCTTATCAGCAGTCTAATTCTTAGGAGATATCCAAATGGCAATTATCGAAGCAATCGGCGCTCGTGAAATTCTTGATTCGCGCGGAAACCCAACCGTTGAAGTTGAAATCGAACTCGAAGATGGAACACAAGCACGTGCTGCAGTTCCAAGCGGTGCATCGACTGGCGCATTTGAAGCGGCCGAACTTCGTGATGGCGATAAGAAACGTTACCTCGGTAAAGGTGTTCTAAAGGCTGTTGATTTTGTAAATAACGAATTAGCTCCAGCAATAGAAGGTATGGACGCTCAAGATCAGCGACTAATTGATAACGAGTTAATCAGACTTGATGGCACACCAAATAAGTCACGCCTTGGCGCAAATTCAATTCTTGGTGTTTCACTTGCAGTTGCTAAAGCATCTGCCGAATCTGCAGATCTTTCACTATTTCGTTACGTCGGTGGACCAAATGCACACGTCTTGCCTGTTCCAATGATGAATATCCTTAACGGTGGCGCACATGCTGACACCAACGTTGATATCCAAGAATTTATGATCGCTCCAATCGGTGCCGAATCTTTCCGCGAATCACTTCGTTGGGGCGCCGAGATTTATCACGCTCTCAAAGCTGTTCTGAAAAAGCGCGGACTTGCTACATCTGTTGGTGACGAAGGCGGCTTTGCGCCAAACCTAGAAAGCAATCGCGCCGCACTTGATTTGATTATCGAAGCGATCGAAGCTGCCGGCTTTAAGCCAGGTAAGGAAATCGCACTTGCGATGGACGTTGCAGCAACTGAATTCCACGATAACGGCAAGTACAAGTTCGAAGGCTCACTTCGCTCATCTGATGAAATGATCGCTTATTACGCAGAACTAGTTGGCTCATATCCAATCGTTTCTATTGAAGATCCGCTAAATGAAGAAGATTGGGCAGGCTGGAAGTCAATGACAACTTCCCTTGGCTCAAAGATTCAAATTGTTGGCGATGATTTATTCGTAACAAACCCAATTCGCCTTGCCAAGGGAATCGAAACAGATACTGCAAATGCGCTTTTGGTAAAGGTAAATCAGATCGGAACTCTGACCGAAACTCTTGATGCCGTAGACATGGCGCACCGCGCTAATTACCGCAGCATGATGTCGCACCGTTCAGGTGAGACAGAAGATGTGACTATTGCTGATTTAGCCGTTGCAACCAATTGTGGGCAGATCAAGACAGGTGCACCTTCTCGTACAGAACGCGTTGCTAAGTACAACCAATTGCTACGTATTGAAGAAGAACTTGCCGAGGGCGGCGTCTATGCAGGACGTGCAGCTTTCCCACGCTTTAAAGGTTAATTAAGAGCTAATCCATGCGCCGCCGACGTCGCAGTTACGTATCTAGCCGTCGTCCATCCAGCCGACGTCGCACGCGTGGTAACGCTCGCCCTTTAGCGCTAATCGCAATCATCTTTGTATTCACATTGACTCTTGCGCCTCCGATTAAGAATTATTTCACTCAACGTGCCCAGATCAACTCGCTGAAATCTCAAGTTGCAACTGATCAAACCGCGCTTGAAGCTGCTCGCGCAGAACTAGATCTTTGGCGCGATCCAGATTACATAAAGTCACAAGCACGCGAACGTCTGCACTTTGTTATGCCAGGGGAGCGCCAATACATCGTCACTGGAACTGATATTGATAAATCACAGCCACAAACAACTAATGTTGTATCTCAATTACCAGAAGGTGCACCTTGGTACACCAGACTGATTGCATCAGTTACTGAATCTGGTCTCAAGTAAATGAGCGATAAGGCAACACAAAAAGACCTTGATTGCATAGAAACTCAACTTGGTCGCACACCACGTGATGTTCACGCTATTTCTTATCGCTGTCCTTGTGGCAACCCAGCCGTTGTTGAAACACCACCACGCCTTAGCCACGGAGAACCATTTCCAACTTTCTATTACGCAACTTGCCCACGCTTAACCGCAGCGATTTCAACTCTGGAATCAACTGGCTTAATGGCAGATATGAATGAGCGTTTAGCGGTTGATCCTGAACTTTCCGGTGCATATGCAGCAGCCCACGATGATTACTTAGCCGCACGTGCTGCGCTGCAGATGGATGTTCCTGAAGTTGAAGGAATTTCTGCAGGAGGAATGCCCAACCGCGTTAAATGTTTACATTCACTTGTTGCACATTCACTTTCCGCCGGTCCCGGTGTTAATCCACTTGGCGATGAAGCACTTTCCAAATTACCGGATTGGTGGAAAGAGCAACCATGCGAGTAGCAGCCATAGATTGCGGCACTAATTCAATTCGCTTACTTATCGCAGATATCGATGGCACCAACTTTCGTGAAGTAATTCGCTTGATGGAAGTTGTCCGCTTAGGTCAAGGTGTTGATAAAACTGGCCAGTTCCACCCAGATGCAATCGCTCGCACACTTGCAGCAGTCGATCTCTATGCTGCAGAAATAGCAAAGCGCGGTGTTGAGAAAATTAGATTCTGCGCAACAAGTGCGACAAGGGATGCGACCAATCGTGACATTTTCATCGAAGGTGTATTCGAGCGTTTAGGTATTCGCCCAGAAGTTATTTCTGGAGAAGAAGAAGCACGCCTTTCATTTATGGGAGCAACTAAAGATTTGCCAGCATCAGATGGACCATTCTTAGTCGTTGATATCGGCGGCGGATCAACTGAATTCGTGTTTGGCACAGATGTTGTCGAATCAGCAAAGAGCGTAAACATCGGCTGTGTACGCATGTCCGAACGTCACTTCACCGGTGACCTACCTGATCCTGGCCAAGTTGCGGCAGCAACCGAAGACATTGATGAAGCGATTGCACAAGCTGCAAAAATCGTTCCAATCACAACCGCCAAAACTCTAATCGCTGTTGCCGGCACTGCAACAACAGTGGCAGCGGCAGCACTAGATCTACCCGAATACGATCGC
>CAITKS010000244.1 GCA_903893085.1 uncultured Actinomycetes bacterium
CTTACGCAGTTATTGGTAACTGGGAGTGGGCAGATTACGTAGCAAAGGGATTCACAATGAACCTAATGCCAGTACCAGGTGTTGTTGAAGGAACTTACGGACACATGTTCGGTTCTGTTAGCGGCGCACTTCTAACTACATTTGCTGCGAAGCACGGAACAGAAGCTGGCGCTAAGTCACTTCTAACTAACTTCTTCGCATCAACTGATGGTCAGGTTCGTTACCAGGCACTTGAGAAGCGTCCACCAGCTGAAAAGGGTGCTCAGGCAGATTCAACAGTTACTGCTGCACAGCGTGGATTCGGTTCAGCTGCATCACTAGCTGGTATTCCTCAGATTGGCGCATTCCTAAACAGCAACAAGGGTGGCGCTAACTACTGGGATTCAGCACCTGCTTACTGGAAGGCTGTTCTTATCGACGGTAAGGATGCAGTTCAGGAAGGTTCAAAGCTCGCAGCTATCTGGCGTGCAAACACAGATGGTGGCAAGGGCGATCTCTAATTAATTTGATCTACTCAAATTAAGGCTTAGAGGAGTGATGCGGGCGGTCTTCCGCCCGCATCACTCATTTCACTCCAATTAACTTTTTAGATTAGGAAATTTCAATGAGTTACTTAATAAGAGGCAAAGTTGCCCTCTTCATCAAAGTAATTGTTGTGTCCCTAATTGCAGCAATTTTCTTAATGCTGGCTCAAAGCGCTTTTGCTCAACATGAATATGTGATTTCTGCCTTCTTGGCAATTGCGGTTTTATTACTTGCACTTACTTACTTAACTAAGATTTCCGTTCCACTTAAGTTCTTTATTCCCGGAATTCTATTGTTGACCGCATTTGTTGTCGGTCCAATTCTATATACGGTGACTATGTCTGGTTTCAATTACAAAACCGGCAACATTATTTCTAAAGAAGAAGCAATCGTTCAAATTAAAGTGCGCGGCATAGAGCAAGCGCCTTCTGGATTAACATTTGATATTAAGTTGGGAACGGTAAATGGAAGCCCAGCAATCTTGGCTTCAGACATCACCAACCATGAATATTTTATTTCAACACTTGAAGCGCGCACTCCGGTGGCTGCTTCAGATGTAACTTTGAATGAATATGAAGTAGCTGTAGAAGCACCAAACTTCACACCACTTACCGACTCTGAATTTGCATCAGCTGACAAGCTTTTCACAGGGACACGTTTTTCTTACGATGATAAGTATTTCATTGCTCTAGAAGGCTTTGAAGCTGGAGTTGTTTCTCAGCAGATCCTTGAGTTTGTTCCAGAGTCAGATCAATTTAAGAACTTAGTTACTGGTGCTATTTATACTGATAATGGACGTGGTAACTACGCTTTGGCAAATGACAAGGGCGCGATATTAGAGCCAGGATGGCGTGCTCCTATTTGGTTTGAGAACTATACAAAGATAATTACAGATCCAAGAGTTCGTGGACCGTTAATCCGCGTTTTCATATGGACAGTAGTTTTTGCTTTACTTACTGTGTTAACAACATTCGCCTTGGGACTATTACTTGCATTAGCACTGAATAAGCCAATCCGCGGTCGTCGCATTTATCGTTCAATTCTTGTTCTTCCATACGCGATGCCAAGCGTTATGAGTATCTTGATCTGGGGTGGAATGTTTAACACTGAGTTCGGTGCGATCAACACCTTGTTCGGTACAAATATTGCCTGGTTCTCTGATCCAAACTTTGCACGTGTTGCCGTTATCTTGGTAAATCTTTGGCTTGGATTTCCATACTTCTACTTAATCTCTAGCGGATCACTTCAGGCAATTCCAAGTGAATTGACGGAAGCTGCAGCGATTGATGGAGCAAATCCACGTCAGATTTTCCGCAAAATTACTTTGCCGTTATTACTACAAATTCTCTCTCCATTGTTGATCGCATCATTTGCCTTCAACTTCAACAATTTCAACTTGATCTATCTGTTAACAGGCGGTGGGCCACGTAATGAGCTTGATGGTGAAATTGCTGGTGCGACAGATATTTTGATTAGTTATACCTACAAGATTGCATTTGGCACAGGTACCCAAGATCTCGGTCTTGCCAGCGCAATCTCTCTCATTATCTTTATTCTCGTTGCATCGATCTCGCTCTATAGCTTGAGAAAATCCAAGGTATTGGAGACTTTCGCATGAGCAGATGGTTAAAGCAGGATTTATGGCGCCACTTAATTGGAATTGCGGTCTGTCTGTTCGCTCTATTCCCATTGTATTTAGTGGTTATTTCATCATTTAATTCATCTGGAAGTCTGCAGATGAGCTCCTTTATTCCAAAAGAGATCTCATTTGCCAACTACAGCAAACTGTTTAATGATCCAACGATTCCCTATCTGATATGGGTGAAGAACTCTCTGTACATAGCAGGCTCAGTTGCGGTGCTTTCTGTGATGATCGGTACAGCATCAGCATTTGCATTTAGCCGCCTAAAGTTCAAGGGTCGCAAATTCGGTATTCAATTACTTCTCTTGGTTCAGATGTTCCCAGCAATTCTGGCAATCTCTGCTGTGTATGTGATTATGGAACGTGTTTATAACTTTGCACCACGTATTGGTTTAGGAACGCAACCAGGACTATTACTTGTTTATCTAGGTGGAGCCATGGGAGTAAATATCTGGCTACTGAAAGGATTTGTTGATTCAATTCCGGCAGAGCTAGATGAGGCGGCAAAGATTGATGGCGCATCTGAGGTACAAACTTTTTGGTTGATCTTCGTACCTTTGGCTTCTCCAGTTCTAGCGGTTGTTGCGCTTCTTAGTTTTATTGGAACGTTTAACGAATTTATTCTTGCTCGATTGTTCTTGGTTGATATGGAGAGCAGAACTGTGGCTGTTGGTTTGCAGCAGTTTATTGGTGGTCAGTACTCACAAAACTGGGGACCTTTTGCTGCCGGATCTATTTTGGCATCAATACCAATCGTGATTATTTTCTTGTCATTACAGAAATACATTGTGAGTGGATTAACAGCTGGATCGGTTAAGGGCTAACTTTGAAAAAGAGGTTAGTGCTCTTTTTAGTCACTTCGCTACTACTTGGGCTGGCC
>CAITKS010000245.1 GCA_903893085.1 uncultured Actinomycetes bacterium
AGCAGCGTCATAAGGTGGATCCAGCAGCAAATGAACCAAAGATTCGTTCTGCGTTATCCGATAGCGCTTGCGCCAGAGTTGCCACACTTTCATTACGTTCTTCAGCCATCGCTCGCACGATATTGGCTATCTGGGCTGGGGTATTTAACGCCCCACGATTTGGCATCGGAGCTAAGAATGGCGAATCTGTTTCAACTAATAATTGTTCGTAAGGAACAAGTTTTACCGCATCGCGCAGCGCTGGCGCATTCTCAAAGGTGAGGGTCCCGGCGAAGGAGAGGATGTATCCGCGATCAATGCAGGTTTTGGCCATCTCAACATCGCCCGAAAAACAATGAAAGACAGTCTTTTCCGGGGCGCCGACTTCGAGCAATATTGATAAAACATCGTCATGTGAGTCACGATCATGAATTACTAAAGCCTTATTGGTTTTCTTAGCTAACTCGATATGCCACTTAAAAGAATCCTGTTGGCGTTTACGTAATTCAGGCGGCGTACGATAATAATCAAGACCTGTTTCACCAATTGCGCGTACCCGTGGATGCGATGCCAGCTCTTCAATAATCTTAAAATCCGCTTCCATATCAAGGACGACTGGCGCTTCGTTGGGATGAAGTGCAACGGCTGCTAACACGCGATCATCAAAGTGTTCTGCCGCGGCTACACACCATTTTGATTGTTCGGCTGAATATCCAACTTGAACAACGCGATCAACGCCGGCAGCTTTGGCATCATCTAAAACTTGTTTAACCGCATCTGAATCTGGCGCCGCATCAGTAACGATTTCTAAATGTGCATGCGAATCAACTGTCGCCACAGGAAGTGGTTTAGGTGCTGGCGCGGTTGGGCGATCTATATCGCGATTGTGGCGATCTGCCATCGAAAATTACTCTTTAGTCTCGAGTCGCGGGAAGAGAACTGGCGTCTTTGTGACGATAGTTCCTTGTGGCAATTGGCCCCACTTGGCAACGTTGGAAATAGTTTGCGCACCTAATGAACCAATTGATGCGTTAGCTCCCAAACTTTCCCAAAGAATTTCAGTTGTTGCCGGCATAACTGGGTGCAGTAATACAGCAAGTGCGCGCAGTGATTCGGCAGTGTTGTAGAGAACTTCTTCTAAAGCCACTTTATTTGCAGGATCTTTTGCCAGAATCCATGGCTCTTTCTCGGTTACATAACCATTTACCTTCTTACAGAAATCCATAACCGCATTTATGCCGCCTTGAAAATCAAGTGCCACCATCGCAGCATCTGCTTTTTCAACAGTTGCGCTAAGTGCGCTAGCAAGACCAGCATCTGTTGCAACTGCCGGGACTTTACCTTCGCAATACTTTTCGATCATCGCAGCTAAGCGTGAGGCTAGGTTTCCAAAATCGTTAGCTAATTCAGAGGTATAGCGAGCCGACATATCTTCCCAAGAGAATGATCCATCGCTGCCAAATGGGATTGCCCGCAGGAAGTAATAACGGAATGCATCGACGCCAAAGTGATCAGTGATATCTGATGGCGCAATTCCGGTGAGCTTGCTCTTACTCATCTTTTCGCCACCAACCAATAACCAGCCGTGTGCAAAAACTTTCTTCGGTACTGCAAGACCGGCAGCCATCAACATCGCAGGCCAAATCACCGCGTGAAAGCGCAGAATATCTTTTCCGACAAGGTGAACATCAGCAGGCCAAGTTTGTGCAAACTTCTTTCCACCTTCAGAATCAGGTGCATCGGTTAAGCCAACAGCCGTTGCATAGTTAAGCAAGGCGTCGAACCAGACGTAGACAACTTGTTCGGTATCCCAAGGGACGGGAATTCCCCAATCAAATGTAGAACGTGAAATCGAAAGATCTGTAACTCCGCCTTCGAGGAATGAAACAACTTCGTTGCGCGCACTTTCAGGCTGACAAGCATCAGGATTTGCGCGGTAGTGATCCAATAAAGGTTGAACAAATGCGGAAAGTTTGAAGAACCAGTTATTTTCATCTACGAGCTCGATTGGCTTGCTATGAATCGGGCAGAGTTTTTCGCCATCTGCAACAATTAGGTCACCAGGCAACTTAAATTCTTCGCAGCCCACACAATATGGCCCTTCGTATTTGCCTGCGTAAATATGGCCAGCATCTTTTAGCGATTGCA